>CALCBL010000218.1 GCA_937897495.1 uncultured Burkholderiales bacterium | reverse complement strand
CCACAGCGGCACCCGCCGACAAAGCAAAGGCAGCGGCTACGCCTTCTGCAGCCAAAGACTTGCCCGTTGCATCCACCACCCTTGCAGCCCCCAACATGGCAGCTGGGCCCTCACAAGTGCCAGTATCTGCCAATGCGCCTGTTGCCACCCCACTCGAACGCATTGATGTCAGCACCGATGTTTTAAAACTAAGCTTTGACACGGAAGGCGGCTCCTTGGTGCGTTCCGAGTTCTTGAAATTTGGGGAGCTTGCAGACAATCAAAAACCTTTTGTGCTTTTAGACGATAGCAAGTCTCGCGTCTATTTGGCGCAAACGGGCTTGATCGGCGGCCCCTTTGCTTCGCACAAAACACCCATGAAATTCACTGGCGAGCGTGAGCTCAAAGCGGGTCAAAATGAACTGACCTTGACATTTGAGTCTGCTGAGACGGGTGGCTTGAAGTTGGTCAAAACATACACCTTGACACGCGGCAGTTATGCTTTGAAAGTTTCGCACAAAGTTGTCAATACAGGCGCGGCGCCTGCGGCCCCACAACTGTATGTCCAGCTCGTGCGCGATGGCAACAAGCCTGAAGGTGAGTCTTCTTTTTACATGACCTTCACGGGGCCCGCTGTTTACACCGATGCGAAAAAATTCCAAAAGCTTGAGTTCTCTGACATCGAAAAAGGCAAAGCCGATTTTGAGAAAACAACCCAACAGGGCTATGTGGCCATGGTGCAGCACTACTTTGCATCGGCCTGGTTGCTGCCTGAAAACACTTCGCGCGAAAACTTTGCCCGAAAAGTGGATACCAATTTGTACGCAGTTGGCATGATCACGCCCTTCAATGAGCTTGCGCCTGGTCAAAGTAAAACCATGGACGTCACCCTCTTTGTCGGCCCTCAAGAAGAAAAAATACTCGAGGCTTTAGCACCCGGCTTGGAGTTGGTCAAAGACTACGGTTGGTTAACCGTCTTGGCAAAACCACTTTACTGGTTGCTCGATCGCTTGTTTGGCTTCTTGCAAAATTGGGGCTGGGCCATTGTGGCCTTGGTGTTCTTGCTCAAATTGGCTTTCTATTGGCTCAATGCCAAGGCCTATGCCAGCATGGCCAAGATGAAGGCCATCAATCCCAAAATCATGGAAATGCGCGAACGTCTGAAAGACAACCCACAGCAAATGCAGCAAGAGATGATGCGCATTTACCGCGAAGAGAAAGTCAACCCCATGGGCGGTTGCTTCCCCATCATGGTTCAAATTCCTGTGTTCATCGCACTTTATTGGGTGTTGTTGTCCTCCGTTGAAATGCGCAATGCGCCCTGGATTGGCTGGATTCAAGACTTGTCAGCACCCGACCCCTACTTCATTTTGCCCGTGGTGATGACGCTGTCCACCATGCTGCAAACCGCGCTCAACCCTGCGCCCCCAGATCCTATGCAAGCCAAGCTGATGTGGATCATGCCCTTGGTGTTCAGCGTCATGTTCTTCTTTTTCCCAGCGGGCTTGGTGCTCTACTGGATCACCAACAACATTTTGTCAATTGCACAGCAATGGATGATCAACACCAGAATGGGTGTACCGCCGCAGTTCAATCTGCCAAAATTCAATTGAACGCCCTTCATTCAACAGCAGGGCCCATTGGCCTGCTTTGAAATGACCAACACAGGGCCGCTCATGCGGCCCTGTTGCTTTGTCTCATTGATGTTTTAAATTTATGACCGCCATGTTGTCTCGCCATCAAGATCCCATCATTGCCATTGCCACGTCCCCTGGCAGAGGTGCGGTGGGCATCGTGCGAGTTTCAGGGCCGCACTTGAAAACGTGGGCTGACGCTTTTTGCGGCAAGCCACTCCAAGCACGTCAAGCACATTACTTGCCCTTCAACGACGACACGGGCGAGCCCATCGACCAGGGACTGGCCATTTTCTTTCCTGGCCCACACTCCTACACGGGCGAGGATGTTCTTGAGTTGCAAGCACACGGGGGCCCAGTGGTCTTGCAGTTGCTCTTAGCGCGCTGCATTGAGTTGGCGGAGTCTGTTAACCCGCACACTGGCAAGGTGCTGCTGCAGGGTCTTCGCTTGGCACAAGCTGGCGAATTCACACAACGCGCATTTCTGAATGACAAAATTGATTTGGCACAAGCCGAAGCCATTGCCGATTTGATTGATGCATCCACCAGTGCTGCTGCTCGCAGTGCCAGCAGGTCTTTGGCCGGTGTGTTCTCTCAAGAAATTCACACGCTGCGTGACAGCTTGGTTCACCTGCGCATGTTGGTAGAAGCCACTTTGGATTTCCCAGAAGAAGAAATTGATTTTTTGCAGAAAGCCGATGCGCAGGGGCAACTTGAGCGACTGCAATCGCAACTTGAAAAAGTATTGGTGCGAACTCAGCAAGGCGCATTGTTGCGTGAGGGCATTAAGGTGGTCATTGCAGGCCAACCCAATGCCGGAAAAAGCTCACTGCTCAATGCCTTGGCGGGTGCCGAGTTGGCCATCGTCACGCCCATCGCAGGCACCACGCGCGATGTGGTGCAACAAACCATTCAAATTGAAGGCGTGCCCATTCACATCATTGACACCGCAGGCCTGCGCGAAGGCGAAGGCATTGATGAGGTAGAGCAAATTGGCATTCAACGCGCTTGGGCCCAAATTGCTGGGGCAGATGCTGTCTTGTTTTTGCACGACCTGACGCGCAGTCATGAGCCTGCGTATTTGCAGGCCGATCTCAAAATACAAGAAAGCCTTGCCGCGCAACTTCCGAATGGCGTGACTTTGCTGAACGTCTGGAACAAGTTCGACCTTGCGCCTGATGCTGCAACATCTCGCGCCAGTGTCAACACCTCCCATGACATTGATATGTCTGCCAAAACAGGGCTGGGCATTGATCGACTTCGAGCCAAGTTACTTGAGACAGCAGGCTGGCAACCGGCCAGTGAAGGTTTGTACTTGGCGCGCGCGCGGCACGTTCAAGCACTCAAACGTGTTCAGTCGCACATTGAAATGGCCGATGCGCATTTGCGCGCGCAAGCCCAATCACTGGACTTGTTGGCTGAAGAGTTGCGCTTGTCGCAAACGGCTTTGAATGAAATTACAGGCGAGTTCAACGCCGACGATTTGCTGGGCGTTATTTTCTCCAGCTTTTGCATTGGTAAATAACACATGGCCAAGACGCCCATCATCGATCGACCTGCACCCCAAAATCCAAAGTCATTGAGTGGCTTGCTGCCTTTTTTAAAACCTTATAAGTTGCAAATTGGTTTGGCCATGGTCTTCTTGGTCTTGGCTGCAGCCTCTACCTTGATTTTTCCAGTTGCATTGCGTCAATTGATAGACAACGGTTTGCAGCACCCCGACCCTGGCGCACAGGCCATGGCATTGCAAGGCAATTTCATGATGCTGTTTGGCGTTGCCGTTGCACTGGGTTTGTTTTCTGCTGCGCGCTTCTTCACAGTCAGTTGGCTGGGTGAGCGCGTTACCACCGATCTGCGCAATGCTGTTTACAGCCATGTCTTACAGCAAAGCCCCGCTTTTTTTGAAACCACCCCCACTGGCGAAGTCATCAGCCGCCTGGTGGCCGACACCACCTTGGTGCAAACAGTGGTTGGCAGTTCATTGTCCATGGGATTGCGCAATGCGGTCATGGGTGTGGGTGCTTTGGCCATGTTGGTATGGGCTCACCCCACTGTCATGCTGCAATTGGTTGTGACCGTGGTGTTGGTTGTATGGCCAGCCACCCTCTATGGTCGCCGTGTGCGCCGTTTGTCACGCGCCAGCCAAGACCGCGTGGCCGATGCCAGCAGCATTGCCACTGAAATCTTAAATGCCATGCCAGTGGTGCAAAGCTACACGGCCGAGAACCGTGAAGCAGCACGTTTTGCTAGCGCTACAGAACAAGGCTTTCAAACAGCCATTCGGCGCACGCGCGCACGCTCGGTGCTGGTCGCCTTCATCATCATTGCCAATGCTGCTTTCTTGCTGTGGGGCTTGTATCAGGGCACACAAGCAGTTCTGGCAGGCAATCTTTCAGCAGGTCAGTTGGGCCAAGCCGTTTTGTATGTGATTATTTTTGCTGGTGCTGTGGCTGTGCTGGGTGAAACCTATGGCGATTTGCTGCGTGCTGCAGGCGCCACAGAGCGACTCATGGAGTTGCTCAGCAGCGTATCGCCCGTGCAATCACCTGCAAAGCCCGTTACCTCTATCGCACCATCGACTGGCAGCACTTTGAAATTTGAATCACTCCAATTTCATTACCCCTCTCGTCCTTCTCAGTTGGCACTGCAAGACTTTTCAGTGGCCATTGAAGCGGGCCAAACAGTGGCACTGGTTGGCCCGAGTGGTGCGGGCAAAACCACTTTGTTTGGATTGCTGCTTCGTTATTACGATCCGCAACAAGGACGCATTGTGTTGGATGGTGTGCCCATTCAAAACCTCAGCCTGCACGATCTTCGACAACGCATTGGCATCGTGCCGCAAGAGCCTGTTCTTTTTTCAAGCAGTGCCATGGACAACATCCGCTACGGCAAACCAGATGCAAGCGACGAGGAGGTGAAGGCTGCGGCCGTGGCTGCATTTGCTGAAGAATTCATCGTCGACCTGCCAGAGGGATACAACACGTTTCTGGGTGAGCGCGGCGTGCGTTTATCAGGCGGTCAGCGTCAACGCATTGCGATTGCGCGTGCCATGCTCAAAAATCCACCGCTCTTGCTGTTGGACGAGGCCACCAGTGCCTTGGATGCACACAGTGAGCGCATGGTTCAAGCCGCTTTGGAGTCGGCCATGCGCGGTCGAACCACCTTGGTGATTGCGCACCGACTTGCCACGGTGCAACAAGCTGACAACATTTTGGTCTTGGAGCATGGCCGCTTGGTAGAGCAAGGTAAGCATGCGGCGCTGGTTGAAATGGGCGGTGTTTATGCCGGCTTGGCTGCGCTTCAGTTCAACGCTTGATAAGCGGCTGGGGTCTTCAAGCCCGGGGGGTGTGTTTGCTTCTAGGCTTCAATTTCAGTTTCAGTGCCCCTCAAAGTTCACCAATGTGAACAAG
>CALCBL010000217.1 GCA_937897495.1 uncultured Burkholderiales bacterium | reverse complement strand
TTACAAAGTCTTGAACAGCGATGGCCTGCGCTACGACGATGAATTTGTGAAGCACAAAATTCTCGATGCCATGGGCGACTTGTACTTGGTGGGCAAGCCCCTGATTGCCAGTTACACAGCCTTCCGCTCTGGCCATGCCATGAACAATCAGTTGCTAAGGGCTTTGCTCGATCAACCGGATGCTTACGAAATAGTGAGCTTTGACGACATTCACAAAGCCCCCGAAGGATTTGCTTTGCCAGTGCGTGCCTGGTAATTGAAATCCATGAGCACGGATACTCAAGCAACGCTGCAAGATTTGCTGGCGCAAAAACCATTTCTGCGCTTTTGGCTGGCGCGTGTCTCGGGTATCTTGGCCAACCAAATGCTTTCTGTGGCTTTGGCTTGGCACATGTACGAAATCACGGGCAGCGCCTGGGACTTAGGTTTGGTGGGTCTGTTTCAATTCGTACCCGCTTTGATTTTGACCTTGCCAGCGGGACACATTGTGGACAAGCTCAACAAGGTGCACATCTACGCTACCTGCATGTTGATACAAGCCGCAGTGGCTTGTTTATTGGTATGGGGCACACAGGCCGATGGCATTACCCGCGAGTTGGTGCTTTTTGTGTCCGCTATTTTGGGCATGGTTCGCGCTTTCCAAATGCCTACGCAACAAGCCCTCACGCCCCACTTGGTACCGGCCAATTTATTGCAGCGTGCTGTTGCCTTAAGTTCCACCGGTGTTCAAACTGCGGTCATCAGTGGTCCTGCATTGGGCGGTATTTTGTATGCCACCCACGTCAATGCCGTCTACGCCATTTGTGCCATATTTTTGTTGTTGGCTTTTTTGTTCACACTCACCGTTCGCTATGATCACAAACCTTCTCGAGCTGCAGCGGATCTCAAGAGTGTGTTGGCAGGCGCGCATTTTGTCTGGCATCACAAAGTACTTTTAGGGGCTATCGCCCTTGACTTGTTTGCGGTGCTTTTAGGTGGAGCGACGGCATTGCTTCCTATTTTTGCCAAAGACATTTTGCATACAGGCCCAGAAGGTTTGGGTATTTTGAGATCTTCACCTGCAGTGGGTGCTTTGCTCATGGCTGTGATTTTGACCAAATGGCCCATTGAACGCAAAGTAGGCCGCTTTATGTTGGTGGCTGTCGCTGTGTTTGGCGTTGCCAACTTGGTCTTTGGCCTTTCAACCAACATGGCCTTGTCAATCGCCGCGCTCATGGTTACAGGTGCTGCAGACAATGTCAGCGTCGTCACCCGAATCACATTGCTTCAACTCGAAACGCCAGAAGATATGCGCGGGCGAGTCGCAGCAGTCAACTCCATTTTCATCGGTGCTTCCAATCAACTGGGCGAATTTGAATCGGGTGCAACAGCATCAATGTGGGGCCCAGTGGGCTCAGTCGTCTTTGGCGGTCTAGCCACTGTAGGCGTTGCCCTGGTCGCCATCAAAATTTTTCCAGACTTGGCCAATCGCGACAGAATGGTCTTGCCTAAATAAACGGTTCCCAACCAGACTAGTGACTCCGGCCACCTCGGTACATGCCATGGGTCTTGCGATTGAGCACATCTAAAGCTGCCAATTTGTTCATTGAGGGGCTTGCATGTGCGTGAGTGATGGCCAATCCCAATGCATCGGCTGCGTCGGGCCCTGGAACTGAGGGTAGCTTCAACATTCGTTTGACCATCTCCTGAACTTGAGACTTTGCTGCACGACCTTGGCCCGTAATGGCTTTTTTCATTTGCAGCGCAGTGTATTCAGCCACATCCAAATTGCAAGATACCAAGGCCGTCACGCAACAACCGCGCGCTTGACCCAAAAGCAAAGTGGCTTGAGGGTTCACGTTGACAAACACAATTTCGACCGAAGCCGATTCAGGTTGATAGCGCTGGTTGATTTCTAAAATGCCATCGTAAATCACGCGCAAGCGATTGGGCAAATTGCCTTGGTTCACCTTGTCGGTGCGAATGACACCGCTGGCCACATAAGTAAGCTGAGAGCCGCTCACATCAATGACGCCAAAGCCAGTGGTTTGGAGGCCGGGGTCAATGCCAAGAATTCTCATAGGGCGATTGTGAAGCAATGATCAGGGCAGGGCAACATCGTTCATGCGCGCCATGATGGTTTCTGCGCGATCGCTTAAATATACCGACTGTGGCAATTTTTCAAAATAACGAGGCCGCGGCAGCATGACAGCCAAGCGTGCAGCCTCCCAAGCACTGAGCTTGGCCGCTGGCTTTTGAAAGTAATGCTGTGCGGCAGCTTCTGCACCAAAAATACCTTGACCCCACTCCACATGGTTAAGGTAGAGCGTGAGAATTTTCTTTTTGCTCAGGAAAGTTTCTAAGGCCATGGTGATGACCCACTCTTGGCCCTTTCGCAGCAGCGTACGCTCACCACTTAAGAGCAAATTCTTGGCCAATTGCTGGGTAATGGTAGAGCCGCCCACAATTTTAGGTGCTGCAGTTTTAGCGCCATTTTTCTTAGCGGCTTGCGCCTCTAATTTAGCTTGGGTTTTGGCATTTTTTTGCCATGCTTTTTCAATCGCATCCCACCAGATGCCCTTGTGCGTTGTGAAGGCACTGTCTTCAGATGCCAGCACCGCCCGTTTAAGTGTCTTTGCAATTTGATCGTCAGATTGCCATTGCTGCCGCCAATTGATTCGACCTTGGGTGCTGACGATTTGCCAAGCTTGCGATCTTTCAAAAGCCGTGGACGAAGGGTCGACCACAGCCATGAATGCAACGCGTCCAACAAAGAACAATTGCAAAATGACAAAGCCTGCTAAGACCAGCCAGAGCCATTGTTTCAAAGCATTCAGAATGGAAGTCAACATGTCACTGAGAAGGAGAGACCAAGGCCCTTAATTCAGCCAGCACTTGTTGGGTCGGTGGTTGAACGCCGCGCCACAATTGGAATGAAGCCGCTGCTTGTTCGACCAGCATACCAAGACCATCGCGCGCTTCGGTGCCGTGCGCACGGGCCCATTCAAGAAAGCCTTGCGCTGCTGGGCCATACATCAAATCGCAGGCCAAGCCATTGGCTTGAAGCACTGTGGCGGGCACGGGCAATGCCGCTTGTTGAAGGCTGCTGCTGCTGGCGTTGATGACCAAGTCAAAGGACTGGCTCAGAATGGCTTCGTGGGTCAAGCCAAAGGCTTGGCAATCTACGCCTTCTGATGCAGCCAAGCTGGCATGCCTTGCGACAAGGTGAATTGCTTTGTCAACGCTTCGGTTAGCCACCCAAATACATTGCGGTTTTTGAGCCAACAAGGGCCCCAGCACACCCGCTGATGCGCCGCCTGCGCCAATTAATAAAATTCGGCGACCTTGCAATGAGAAACCAGCATTGCTGACCAAATCGGTCACCAAGCCTAGGCCATCGGTGTTCTCACCGTAGATGTGTTCGCCATCAAATTTGAGGGTGTTGCAGGCCTGTGCCAATGCCACGCGGGGACTGCATTCAGTGGCCAGCGCGGCGGCCTCTGTTTTAAAAGGCAAGGTGACATTGCAGCCTTTGCCGCCAGCAGCCCTGAACGCATGAACGGTGGCGTTGAAAGCGTCGAGTGGCACCCAGGTTTTTTCGTACTGCAGTGTTTGACCTGTGAGTTCGGCAAACCGCGCTTGAATCCAAGGCGACTTGCTGTGTTCAATGGGATGGCCGAAAACGCAATAGGAGTCCATGAAAAGTACCCGTTAATTTTTGGACTGAGTTTGAACAGCACGCTTTGATGCTGCGCTTGAATCGGGAGCCAGCATTTGGGTTTCAAGCGTTTCGTCGCGGGCGAATTGGAAGCGTGTGACCACCACCAATTGGTCCGCCTCTTTTTTCATGTCTGCTGTGAAAGCACCAAAGGGTGATGCACCGCGAACAATGGCTTGAGCGCGTTGGTCCAAAACGAATTGTCCAGAACCGCTGGCCACCTCGGTGTTCAAAACGTGGCCCTGCTTGTCCAAGGTGATGACCATGGTGAGCTGGCCGTAGATTTTTTGACCCGCTGCTTGAGGAAAATTTTCAGTGCCAGTCACTTCGATGGTGCGGCGCATTTTGTCGTAATAGCGCGCAAATGAAACCTCTTTTGTGGCAGGGCCGATGAAGCGTTTTTTAGGACCCCCTTGAAGAGCCTGAGATTGTTTTTCAATTTGAGCCAATTGGTTGGCGAGTTGTTTCTTGCGTTCAGCCAATGCATCTGCCGCCTTGGCTTCACTGACTTGAAGTTGATTTGGGCTGTTGAGTTGAAATAACGCTTGCTTCAGTTGTTGAATCAATCGCTGTTCTTCATTCTTGAGCGATTCGATTTGTTGTTGCAGTTGCTCTAACTCTTGCGTGTTGGCATTGGCTGTTGACGCACTGAAGGGGCTGGTTTGCAGGCCAGTGCCCGGCACTTGCCCGCCACCCGCCAAGTTCACTTGAGCCAAGGCCAAGGGCGAATCGGGGGCATTCTTGCTGCTTGAATTGACCAGCACCACTTCTAAAGTGTTGGTTTCAAAGATTCGATCGAATGTGGCCGGGGCGGCCCACTTCAAGCTGAGCAGACCCGCATGAAAAACCAGCGACAAGCCCAAGGCCCAAAGCAAGGCACGGTGCGAGCCTTGATGGTGCGACAGGGGCATTGAGGGGGAGAGCATGGTGCTGATCGCGTGAAGTACCTGAATTAGGCTGGGGCGTCTTCTGAGGGTGTTTCGTTCACATTCAGGGCAATGGCAATGGGCCCTGTAGCGGCTTCTTCCAAGTCTTCCATCGACTCGTCTCCGGATGCATTTTCAGCATCCAAGGTGTTGTCAGAAGATATGATTTTTTCGATCACAGTGCCCGTGATATCCAAGGCCATGGCGTCAATGCTGCCCAGCTGAACCTTGACTTTGTCGCCACGCATCAAGCCGGCTGCACCCATGACACTTAACATCAGGGGCAAATGGTCGGCACGAACCAACCAACTGCCGCCGCCCATTTCTTTGACCAAACTGGCCACTACTTCGGTGATGTTTTCTTGCTTCACATATTGAAGCGTCCAAAAACGTTCCATGCCGGATTGGTAGCTGTTGTAGGCCGTGTAGGCTGCTTCGAAGGCGCTGATGATGGCAAACATTTGCGCGTCTTTGGGTTTGAAGGGGGCCGCCAAAGCGGCTGTTGCGCCGTGCTGTGCGCAAGCAATGATTTGCCACTGATTGACCAAGTCGGTATAGCGACGCAGCGGCGAAGTGCTCCATGCGTAGGCAGGTACACCAATGCCGGCGTGAGGCAAGGCTTTGGTGCCCATGCGAACTTTGATGCCCGGTGACAAACTGGCTTGACTTCTGTAGATGGCCGGCACACCCAAACTGGCCAACCATTGACCCCATGTGCTGTTGGCCAAAATCATGGCTTCTGCGACGATCAAGTCAAGGGGTGCGCCGCGTTGTCGCACACTGATTTGAACGGTTTCATGACCTTCAGGTGGTGTGTCTGAGTTGGGGCGCGCCAATCGAAAGTTGTAGTCGGGTCGATTGAATGTTTCGGGTTTGCCGCGAACCACTTCACGACCCGCTTTCAAATGCTGCGCCAAGCGCCAGAAGAACGCCAACTGTGTGTGAGTGATGCCTAGGTGGGGCTCGTTGTCGCGCGCTGAGGGTTGGCTTTCCTCAAGCCATGCTTGTGTGACCCACTGATCGAGTTGGTCGTGGCGCAAATTGGCGGCAATAGGCACGCGCTCCAATTTGGTTTCACTGTTTTGAATGGCCAAGGTGGCTTCGTCGAAAGTGACATACAAAGAGACTGCAGGGCAAGCCTGGCCTTCTGCCAAGGTATAGCCTTGCACCACTTCGTCGGGCAACATGGTGATTTTGTAGCCCGGCATGTACACCGTTGACAAGCGCGCTCTGCCCACCTGGTCAATGGGGCTGTTGGGCTGAATGGCCAAGCCGGGCGCAGCAATGTGAATGCCTATGACCACGGTGCCTGTGCCCAAGCCTTGGATCGAAAGGGCATCGTCAATTTCGGTGGTTTGCGAGTCGTCAATGGAATAGGCCTGCACAGCAGCCAAGGGCAACTCTTGGGCAATGGCTGGCGCTTCCAATTTGGGAAAGCCAGTGCCTTTGGGAAAGTTGTCGAACAAGAAACGTTGCCAATGAAAATCGTAAGCGCTGGCAATGGCGCCAGCGTTTTGCAGCAAAGTAAGGGGCGCTGTTTGGCTGGCCCGGCTGGCTTCCACCACGGCCTTGTATTCAGCCGCGTTTTTATCGGGCCTGAACAAAATTTTGTACAGCTGCTCTTTAATGGGCGCTGGGCACTTGCCTTTGATCAAGTCTTGTGACCACAGCTCAATTTGCGCCAAGATTTGTTTTTTATTCTCAATGCCCGCCAAAGCCAATTGAACGGTTTCGGCAGAAGCTTTTTTAAAACGACCCTTGCCAGCTCGGCGGAAATAATGCGGCGCTTCGAAAAGGCGCATGAGTGCACCCACCTGCTGAACGGTGCTGGCGTCTGCACTGAAATAGTCACGTGCCACATCGGCAAAGCCGAATTCGTCTTCGGGCGCAAATTCCCAAGCCAAATCAAGCTCGATGCTTTGGCTAATTTGGGCGGCTTCAGCTAGAAGTTGGGCAGGTGCAGGTTTCTCAAATTTCAAAAGCACATTGGCACCTTTGACCTTGACCCGTTTGCCGCTGTCCAATTCCACCTGAACCGAAGCTTCTGCTTCTGACAGGACACGTCCGGCAACAAATTTGCCGGCTTCTTCAAACAATAAAAACATGGGTTAGATTGTCCCATGAGCCGGCCCTTGGCGGCCTTGAAGCGTGGTCAAATTTATGGGAAAGCCCAATTTGCTGGGTAAGCGAAGGATAATTGCGGCATGTCGCGTGTGATTGAAAAACCCAGCTGGTGGTCTCGTTTACTGCATTTGTTTGTAGGATTCGATGGCCCCTTGGCCTTCGCCGTCTTTATCTTGGCGTGTGCAGGCCTGATCATCATGTTTTCTTCTGGCTATGACCACGGCACGCGCTTTGTGGACCATGCCAGAAACATGTTCATCGCGGGCAGCATCATGTTTGTGGTGGCGCAAATTCCACCCCAACGCCTCATGACCCTGGCGGTGCCCATTTACACCGTGGGCGTCATTTTGTTGATAGCAGTGGCCATATTTGGCATCACCAAAAAAGGGGCTCGAAGATGGCTCAACGTGGGAATCGTCATTCAGCCCAGTGAAATTCTGAAAATTGCCATGCCCTTGATGTTGGCTTGGTGGTTCCAAAAGCGAGAAGGCCAACTTCGACCCTTGGACTTTTTGGTGGCAGGGCTTCTGCTCATGGTGCCGGTGGGCCTCATCATGCGTCAACCCGATTTGGGAACAGCGCTGCTGGTTTTAAGCACAGGTGTGGCCGTGCTGTTCTTTGCAGGCTTAAGTTGGCGCTTGATTTTGCCGCCTGTTGTGCTTGGTTTGATCGGCATCATTTTGCTGGTCATGTTTGAGACTCAATTGTGCGCCGATGGGGTCGATTGGAAAGTGCTGCATGAGTACCAGCGACAACGTGTGTGCACCTTGCTAGACCCTGAACGAGACCCGCTGGGCAAGGGCTTCCACATCATTCAAGGCATGATTGCCATTGGCTCAGGCGGTTTTTGGGGAAAAGGCTTTATGCAGGGTACCCAAACTCATTTGGAGTTCATTCCCGAAAGAACCACCGACTTTATCTTTGCTGCATTTTCTGAAGAGTTTGGTCTTGTGGGTACCTTGCTCCTGATTTCAGGCTTTTTCTTTTTGGTCTTCAGAGGTTTGGTCATTGCGCGCGAGGCCCCCACCCTCTTTACCCGTTTGTTGGCGGGCAGTATCAGCATGATTTTCTTCACCTATGCCTTTGTCAACATGGGCATGGTCAGCGGCATCTTGCCCGTTGTGGGTGTGCCTTTGCCCTTTATCAGTTACGGCGGCACTGCCATGGTCACGCTGGGCTTGGGGCTGGGTATTTTGATGTCCATTGCCAAGGCCAAACGCTTGGTTCAGACTTAGATCCAGCTCAAAATGGGTGGTTCTCAAGCCTGCAGTGTGCAGGGCCTTCTGGGCTTGCCTACAATGTCACCATGATTTCACGCGAACCCACCATCGAACGTTTGGCCACGGCCAGGTCCCTCTTGCTTGAACCTTTTGGTTTGGATGAAACCCATCTCTCCAAAGCGCTCTCTGCCATCAAGGCGCACAAGGTTGACGATGCCGATTTGTACTTTCAGTACACCCGATCTGAGGGTTGGAGTTTGGAAGAAGGCATCGTGAAGACGGGCAGCTTCAGCATTGATCAAGGTGTAGGTGTGCGTGCAGTGGCTGGCGAGAAAACAGCCTTCGCCTATTCAGATGACATCTCTGAGGCCTCCCTGATGGACGCGGCGCTCACTGTGCGCTCCATTGCCCAAGCTCAGCAAAATCGCAAGGCTAAAGTGCCAGCCCGCAAAGTAGCGGGTATTCGTTCTTTGTACCCCTCACTCGACCCGATGGGCACCCTGAACAGCACAGACAAAGTCAAGCTCCTTGAAAAAGTCGAGCAACTGGCACGCGCCAAAGATCCGCGTGTGGTGCAAGTCATGGCCGGTCTGGCCAGCGAATATGACGTGGTCATGGTGGCCCGAGCAGACGGCACATTGGCAGCCGATGTCCGTCCTTTGGTTCGCCTTTCTGTCACAGTCATTGCCGAACAAAAAGGTCGCCGTGAAGTCGGCAGTGGCGGTGGTGGTGGCCGCTTTGGTTTGGCTTATTTTGACGATGCCATGTTGAATGAGTATGTCAACGATGCGGTGCATGCTGCACTGACCAACTTAGACGCCAGACCAGCGCCTGCAGGTGTCATGACCGTGGTGTTGGGCCCGGGTTGGCCAGGCGTGTTGTTGCACGAGGCCATTGGCCACGGCCTTGAAGGCGACTTCAATCGCAAAGGCTCTAGCGCCTTCAGCGGCATGATTGGCAAACGCGTGGCGGCCAAAGGTGTCACCGTGCTTGACGATGGCACCATTTCAGATCGACGTGGTTCTTTGAATGTGGACGATGAAGGTTGCCCCAGCCAGCGCAACGTCTTGATTGAAGACGGCATTTTGAAAGGCTACATTCAAGACGCCATGAATGCGCGTTTGATGGGCGTCAAGCCCACAGGCAATGGCCGACGCGAAAGTTACGCCCACATTCCCATGCCCCGCATGACCAACACTTACATGTTGGGTGGCGACAAGTCGCCCGAAGAAATCGTGGCCAGCATGAAGAAGGGCTTGTACGCCACCAACTTTGGCGGTGGCCAGGTCGATATCACCAGTGGCAAGTTTGTGTTCTCTGCCTCCGAAGCCTATTGGGTGGAAAACGGCAAAATTCAATACCCTGTGAAGGGCGCCACATTGGTTGGCAGTGGCCCTGAATGCTTGAAACAAGTCAGCATGATTGGCAACGACATGCGGCTTGACAGCGGTGTGGGCGTTTGCGGCAAAGAAGGTCAAAGCGTGCCAGTGGGTGTGGGCCAACCCACCCTTCGCATTGAAGGTTTGACGGTGGGCGGCACGGCTTAAATGCCTTGGGGCCTGTAAATTGTCAGAAATCTGCCAAAAACTTGTGCTACATTCGATCTCCATGACCAAGCGCATTAGCTCTTTTAGCTTTTATTTTGCATTCTCTGTCCTAGGCGGACGAGAGGCCAGCGCATAAGTCACTGAACCCCTCTACCAACCGCCGGACTCAACCCCCGGCGGTTTTTTTTTGCCACAAGTCAATCAGCATTCAAAGTTTTCATTTTCAAAAGGAGCACCAGATGACCACCAAAGCTAAAGCCACTTCGGAGC
>CALCBL010000216.1 GCA_937897495.1 uncultured Burkholderiales bacterium | reverse complement strand
GTTACGGTTGGCTGGGCTTGGATGAACGCGGGCATTGGTACCTCAGAGATGACCCAACACAAGCGCAAGGCTGCTTTCAAAGTGGCGTGCCTGGCGCCAAGGGGTCCTTGCTTCAGCATGAAAAACTGATTGAGTTTATTCACCGCAATTACGCATGCGATTCAACGGGCGCTTGGTTTTTTCAAAATGGACCGCAACGTGTTTATGTGGAGTTGGCGGCAACGCCCTTTGTTTGGCGACTCTCTTCGGACTTCAAATTGACGGCTCAAACGGGCACAGAAACCCAAGCGCAAACTTGTTATACAGATGAAGCAGGCCGGGTGTATTTTCAAACGGCCATGGGTTTTGGCTTGCTGCACACCTTGGATGTGGCCAAAGCGGCAGAGGGCTTGGAACTTGGCTTGTGGCCCCTAGCGTCCTTGAAGGCGGCCGACATGAACAATCAATTTGGCTACACCCTCAGTCCCGAGGCTGCCAATAAAAAACCGCTCTGATTTACATCGAGCGGCTTGAAAAGCAGGCCCGCATTCTAGGGGCTGTGCTGTGTGAGTTACTTTTTCTCAGCAGCAGGTGCTTCTGGCTCTTTGAACTTGCCGCCCGCAGCCGAGGTTAGGTGGACAACAGCACGGCCAATCTCCAGGTCGCTGTAGTCGCCGCCGCCTTGTGCGCCCATGGCGTTTTTGCCTTTGAGCGCAGAATTAAGCAAGGCTTCGTAACCCGTTTTGATGCGAGGTGCCCATGCACCTGCATCTGCAAACTTAGGAGCACCAGCCAGACCAGCGTCGTGGCAAGCAGCACATTGCGCTTTGTAAACTTCTTGGCCAGCCTTCATGGGTCGGTTGGCATCGCGAATTTCAACGGTGCCTACTTTTTGAATGCGTTCAGCAACAGTACGTTCGGTGTCACCACCAGGAGCCGTTTTGTTGGCCAAAGTGACGTAGTACACCAGTCCAATGATGATGAAAACCGGAATGACGAAAGAGGCAAAGCTCAACATCAACATTTGCTTGGGGGTTTTGACCGGACCAGTGTGGTCTTCGTGGGCTTGATCGTGGCTGTTGTCGCTCATAGCGTCCTCAATGAATCTCTAGTGAAATGTGGTGTCCGGATGATCGGAATCAACTTTCGATTATAGCCTCCGAGACTTTTGGGCTGGCCTTTGCAATTCATGAAATAAGGGGCGCATGCCATAATCTGCGTCCACTCTCAGCAATGAATCAGGCGCGGCTGTAGCTCAGTGGATAGAGTATTGGCCTCCGAAGCCAAGGGTCGTGGGTTCGATCCCCGCCAGCCGCACCACTTCTTCACGTTCCTCATCACACCGCTCTTCAGCGGATTCGTTGGTGGGTTGGAACTGGATTCCTTGGATTTAGCCACATTGAGACCAGTGATTTGACCCAGAGTGGGGTTGGATTGGGTCGACCCATGTTGCACCAGTTTTGGATGTCCGTTGGAGGGGGTTCAATGTTCATTGGACTTCAGACAACAGACCAAAATCAAAGGTCCAAGGTCCAAGGGGGATAAC
>CALCBL010000215.1 GCA_937897495.1 uncultured Burkholderiales bacterium | reverse complement strand
GTGAAATGGCCAGCATGGGCCTGAATTTCTTGTCATGGAACTGGTTGCCTTTGTTCCCGATCTTCATGGTCTACCTTATTTCAGGTGTGGCTGAAACCAACCGCCACCCCTTTGACGTGGTGGAAGGTGAAGCCGAAATTGTGGCGGGCCACATGGTGGAGTACTCTGGCATGGGCTTTGCCATCTTCTTCTTGGCCGAATACGCCAGCATGTGGTTGGTGTCCATCTTGGCTGTGATCATGTTCTTGGGCGGCTGGATGTCACCCATCGACAGTGCTTTGTTCAACTTCATTCCTGGTTGGATTTGGTTGGGCATCAAAACCTTCCTCGTGGTGTCTATGTTCATTTGGATTCGCGCCACATTCCCGCGCTTCCGTTATGACCAGATCATGCGTTTGGGTTGGAAGATTTTTATTCCAGTCACTTTGGTGTGGCTGTTGATTGTGGGCGCGTGGTTGCTCTCGCCTTGGAACATTTGGAAATAACCGGGTTAAGACATGTCTACAGTGGCTGTATCCAATTTTTCGCTCAAAGACTTTCTCAAGAGCTTCATGCTGTTTGAGTTGGTCAAGGGCATGGCCTTGACGGGGCGTTATGCTTTTCGTCGCAAAGTCACCCTGCAGTTCCCCGAAGAGAAGACACCGTTGTCTCCTCGCTTCAGGGGCTTACACGCTTTGCGCCGCTATGAAAACGGCGAAGAGCGTTGCATTGCTTGCAAATTGTGTGAGGCTGTTTGCCCTGCAATGGCCATCACCATTGAATCTGAGGTTCGAACTGATGGCTCTCGCAGAACCACGCGTTATGACATCGATTTAACCAAGTGCATCTTCTGTGGTTTCTGCGAAGAAAGCTGCCCTGTCGATTCCATTGTGGAAACTTCTATTTTGGAATACCACGGCGAGAAGCGTGGCGATTTGCACTACACCAAAGAAATGCTCTTGGCTGTCGGTGATCGCTATGAAAAAGACATTGCTCAGGCCAGAGCGGCCGATGCCAAATACCGTTGATCGGTTGATTTACAAAAACTAACAAGCGACAACCCATGGACGTCAAAACTGGTTTCTTTTATCTCTTCTCGGTGGTGCTTCTGTTTGCATCATTCCGAGTCGTGACTGCGCGCAACCCAGTTCATGCTGTGTTGTTTCTCATGCTGGCTTTCTCCCAGGCTTCGGGGCTCTGGTTGCTGCTCCAAGCCGAGTTCTTGGCCATGGTCTTGGTCTTGGTTTACTTGGGTGCCGTGATGGTGCTGTTTTTGTTTGTGGTCATGATGCTTGACCTTAACTTAGACACTTTGCGCCAAGGCTTCTGGAAACACTTTCCCTTGGCTGCTTCTTTGGGCGCTCTCATTGCACTCGAAATGGCGGCAGTGCTAATGAGTGGTTTTAGAACTTCTGAGGCCCCCAAAGTAGCTGCTGCTGTCGGTCAAATTGGGCCACAAATTTCCAACAGCAAGGCCTTAGGTATCTTGCTTTACACCGAATACCTCATGCCCATTCAAGTGGCAGCGGCTATTTTGTTGGTGGCCATGATTGCAGCCATTGCACTCACGCTGCGTCAACGCAAAGACAGCAAAGCCATCAGCGCTTCCGAGCAAGTGCATGTCCGTGCCAGCGATCGTTTGGTCGTTATGAAAATGGATGCTGTGAAAGTAGGGGAGGCGCCTAAAGCGCCAGAAGTGCCTGCTGATGCTGATGCCCCCAAGGAGACCAAACAATGACGTTGACACTTGGACACTTTTTGTCGTTGGGCGCTATGTTGTTTGCCCTCTCGGTCATCGGTATCTTTTTGAACCGAAAGAATTTGATTGTGTTGTTGATGGCCATTGAGCTGATGCTCTTGGCTGTCAATATGAATTTTGTGGCTTTCTCTCACTATTTGGGTGACATGCACGGACAAGTTTTCGTGTTCTTCATCTTGACAGTGGCAGCCGCCGAGTCCGCCATCGGTTTGGCCATTTTGGTGCTTTTGTTCCGCAACATGAACAGCATCAATGTGGATGAACTTGATTCGCTCAAGGGTTAAGAGGTTAAAAAAACATGAGCCAAACCCTCAACGCTTCAACCCTGCTTGCAGTGCCTATGGCCCCCTTGGTGGGCGCTGTACTGGCTGGCATCTTCGGCACTCAATTTGGTGGTAACTGGATAGGTCGTCGCCTG
>CALCBL010000214.1 GCA_937897495.1 uncultured Burkholderiales bacterium | reverse complement strand
TTTTCGCTCAAAACTGTCACCCCCAAAAACTTGCTCAAAGTACGCCGCAAGGCCTTTGTCTTTTAGCAATGGCGTTGTAAACGACAGAGGTTTGTTTGTTAGGCAAGCCAATGGCAAACCCATGCCTTTAAGAAGTTCGAGGCCTTCCATCACACCCGGAAAGACCTTTGAAAACTCACCGTTGATGCCAAGGTAATGATGCTCATAACGCTTCCAAGTAGGCATGAACAATTTTTCAACTTCGTGCTGATGGGTAGCCACTTCTGGCAATGCCAGTTGGTGCAACAGCACTGTGCGAATGAGGTGCTCTGAGCCTTTGCCAATGCCGCGTTCAATCAAGGCTCGATTAGCCGCCGGAATATTCAGGTCAGTCAAGGCACGATTGAGTGCAACTTCAAAGTCGCCAATGGTATCGACCATGGTGCCGTCTAGGTCAATCATGACGGCTTGTAAATTCAAATGTTTCATGTTTTGTAATGCAAACGAAAGCAAAAAATCAGACCGCAAACAGTCTAATTTGAGAAGATGCCAGCCTTAAATTCAAAGGTGTGCCCACAGGCAATTTGGGCAAGCCGGCATAGTGCGCTTGATCAACAGACAGAGACTGCGTGCCCACACGCACACGGTAACGGGTCAGTTGGCCCATGAATTCACTGGCTTCCACGATGCATTGCATGCCAATGCTGCGCGCATCATGAGGCCTTGTCTCTGTTTCTACAGTAACTGAGTGCGGCCTAAAGCTAAGTTGAACGTGTTGATCTTTCACATACACCTGAGAGGCTGTGGGTGAGATTGGAATCGTCATCTCGCCAACACCCATGACATCCAGCACCAAGTTGTCTGAGTGTAGGCTGCGCACTTTGGCATCCAGCATGTTCATGGTGCCCACAAAATTGGCCACAAATGCATTGACAGGCTCATCGTAGAGCTCGGCGGGTGTGCCCACTTGCTGCACCACGCCTTGGTCTAGCACGGCCATTCGATCGGCGGTGGTCATGGCTTCTTCTTGGTCGTGCGTGACAAAGATGGTGGTGATGCCCAAGCGACGCTGCAATGCCAAAAGTTCTTGGCGCATTTGCACACGCAAAGTTTTATCCAGATTGGACAATGGCTCGTCTAACAACAAAACTTGAGGTTCAATCACAATGGTGCGCGCCAAAGCCACGCGTTGCTGCTGACCGCCAGAGAGTTGATTGGGCTTGCGCTGACCAAAAGCCGACAAGCCTACCAAATCGAGGGCAGCCGCTACTTTGCTTTGTATCGTCGCTTTATCGGCTTTGCGTTCTACCAAACCAAAAGCCACGTTGTCCCAAACTGATAGGT
>CALCBL010000213.1 GCA_937897495.1 uncultured Burkholderiales bacterium | reverse complement strand
TTCGTTGGCTTTACCTACCCACCCGACACTATTTTGGCCAGCAAGCAGGCCAAAGAAGTTGGCTTTAACCCCAAGTTCTTCTACGCTTCTGTAGGCACAGCCTTCCAGTTGTACCGCAACGTCATGACACCCGCAGGCGCCGAAGGCGTGATGGGCATGGGTTCGTGGAACGCCAAAACCAGCCCTGGCGCCAAGGCTTACTTTGATGCGCACGTCAAAAAGTTTCCTGGCAAAGAACCCGATCGCTGGGCCAGCGGCCACACATGGGCAGGCCTTGAAATACTCACAGCAGGCGTTAAGCAAGTCGGCTTAGACCGCAAAGCTTTGCGCGACTACATTGCCAACACTTCTCACAAAACCATCATTGGCGATGTGAAGTTTTCTGGCAGCGAAAACATCGCAACACCTGGCACCGTAAGCCAATGGCAAAACGGTGAGTTTGAAGTTGTCTGGCCATCTAAGTTGGCGACTGCCAAAATCAATCCCAACAAACCAGCTTGGAAATAACGCGTGTCTGTCACGGCTTGGATTGAGCTGATTTTCAGCGGGCTCATTACAGGCGGTATCTATGCATTGGTGGCGCTAGGGCTGAATTTGCAGTACGGCCTGATGCGCATCCTTAACATTGCGCATGGCGAATTTCTAATGCTGGGCGCCTACCTCACATGGATGGTGCAAACCAGCTTTGGCATTTCGCCATTCCTGATGATCCCTGTGTCATTTGTGGTGCTCATGGGCATGGGCCTGGCCATTCATTGGCTGTGCTTTAGGCGCCTAACAGCCACCTCCTCCAACATCGATATCTTTGAAGCCCGAGGACTGATGGTGTCCTTTGGTTTGATGTTTCTCATTCAAAACTTGGTCTCGGCCATTTGGGGCGGTGAGCTAAGAGGCTACGACTACATGGCTGAACCTGTGGTCATGGGCCAGGCACAATTTGCTGGCAATAAGTTGGTAGTTTTTGCCATGGCCTTGGTTTTCAGTCTGGGCCTCATGGTGTTGCTCAGAAAAACTTTGCTGGGCAAAGGCGTACGGGCACTCATGCAGTCTCAAGTAGGCGCGCAACTGGTAGGCATCAACACTCGCACTTTGCACCCTTTGATGTTTGGCATTGGCTTAGGACTTTCTGGTTTGGCCGGTTGCTTGTTGTCCATGGCCTACACCATCTCGCCCGCCATGGGCGAGCCCTACACCGTCACGGCTTTGATTGTGATCACGCTTGGCGGCTTTGGCAGCATGGGCGGCGCGCTGGCAGGCGGCTTGTTGTTGGGTGTGATCGAGGCCTTTGGCATGCACTTTACCAATCCTTCGCTCAAAGCACTTTTGTCTTATGTGGTGTTCATTGGCGTGTTGTTGTTGCGTCCTAAAGGCTTGTTTACAAAATGAATACCAACGCAAACCTTTGGCGAGATGTCTTGGTGCTCTTTGGCCTAACAGGTTGGGCGCTGGCCTTGCCCAGTTATGGCAATGAGTTTGTGGTCTCCATGGCACTGACGTGCTTGATGTATGTGGCGCTGTCTACCAGTTGGGGCTTTTTTTGCGGCAGCTCACGCTA
>CALCBL010000212.1 GCA_937897495.1 uncultured Burkholderiales bacterium | reverse complement strand
CCCAACAAAATGCCCCAAAAGATGGAGTCAATGTTGAAGACGGAAAAGTCAATCACACCTGACATCTCTTTATTTTGGAGATGCTTCAGATGGTGGCCAATGTATTCACCGGCGCTGGGAGCGTTTGCAGCTGACATTCTCTAGGCTCTTTATGAAATAACTTTTAACTTTTTCAACTCAATTGACTGGGTGAAACACTTTGCGCCATGCAAACACCACCCAATAAACCTTCATCGTGATCACAAGGCCCACCAACATGGCAGGCCAACTTAAATCTTTGACAAGCCAGATTGCCGCATAAAGCATGGCAACCGTGAGGCCGATCTTGACCATCTCCCACAGCAAAAACGCAAAAACCGCAGTTCCTGAGTTGATGGTGCTGGTTTTGCTGGTTAAGCCCCGCGCAAACAAGGCTGCAGGAACCACCACCGCCAAAGCACCATACGCTGCCGACCAAGCTGCTGAAACCCGCCCCGTGAAGAGCCAAGTGAAAGCCGCAACGATCAATCCAACCACAACTTGCGCCAAGACTACACGCCAAATGGAGAGCAGGGGCTGCTGAAGTCTTAGCTTTTGAGCTTCTTCAGCTGTCAAGGGCCTGAAATCATCAGAGCCGTTGGCATCACCGTCTTCATCATCTTGTAGCGGTATTCTGGCCATGATTGTTTACATCCAGGTTACAGATACCCTTGGTTCCGCAAAGCTCACGATTATAGGTGAAAACCCATACACCTGAAAAGGCTCACAATACATCCGGACATTCAGCCCCCTCTTGCCATCGAACCGGTCATTCACTATGTACGAAATCATTAAATTTGTTCACCTCGCAGCCGCCATTGTGTGGATGGGGGGCATGGCACTCATGATTCGGGCTGTGAGGCCCGTGGCCATTGAACAGTTGGAACCCATTCAACGCTTGCCTTTGTTAACAGGCATCTTGTCGCGTTTTTTCCAAATGGTGGGGCTTTGCGTGCTGCTGCTGCTGGCAACGGGCGGCCTCATGCTGATGGGCGTCGACATGCGGCTTGCACCCAAAGGCTGGCACGCCATGCTGGGCATTGGCCTGCTGATGTGCCTGATTTTTGGGCACTTGTACTTTGGCCCCTTTCGCAAATTGAAATTGGCTTTGGCCAACGAAGACCTGCCTGGTGCTGGCGCTCAATTGGCCAAAATTCACCGGCTGGTTCTTATAAACTTCGGCCTTAGCTGGTTGGCTGTAGGTGCCGTGGTCATTTGGCGTTAATCAAACCCGCGGCCCCCTCCCTGGCTTTTCAACATCCAATTTTATGAGCGCCTCTTCACAGCCCCCCATTGCCACCGACGCTCAAAGAGAGTCGCTGATTGAAT
>CALCBL010000211.1 GCA_937897495.1 uncultured Burkholderiales bacterium | reverse complement strand
GCTTTTGCAACGGCTTCCAATGTAGGCAACAAGTCACGGATGTTGCTGATTTTCTTGTCGAACAACAACACGAAGGGGTTGTCGAGCAAAGCAGCTTGCTTCTCGGGGTTGTTGATGAAATAAGGTGACAGGTAGCCACGGTCGAATTGCATGCCTTCAACGATGTCGAGTTCGTTGTCGAGTGACTTGCCGTCTTCAACAGTGATCACGCCTTCTTTGCCCACTTTGTCCATGGCTTTGGCAATGATTTCGCCAATGCTGTGGTCGCTGTTGGCAGAGATAGAACCCACTTGAGCGATTTCTTTGGTGGTTGTAGTGGCCTTGGTGGCTTTCTTCAACTCTTCGATCAAGGCTGTGACAGCTTTGTCGATACCGCGCTTCAAGTCCATGGGGTTCATGCCGGCGGCAACGTACTTCATGCCTTCGTGAACGATGGCTTGTGCCAACACGGTAGCGGTTGTTGTACCGTCACCTGCGTTGTCAGAAGTCTTGGAAGCAACTTCCTTGACCATCTGGGCGCCCATGTTTTGGAGCTTGTCTTTGAGTTCGATTTCTTTGGCCACGGACACACCGTCCTTGGTCACGGTGGGGGCGCCGAAAGAGCGCTCGAGCACCACATTGCGACCCTTAGGGCCCAAAGTTACTTTGACCGCGTTGGCCAAAATGTTCACGCCTTCAACCATGCGTGCGCGGGCTTCGCCGCCGAAAATTACGTCTTTTGCTGCCATTTGAATTTCTCCGATTTAATAAATTACTCGACGACCGCGAACAGGTCTTCTTCTTTCATGACCAACAGCTCATCGCCCATGACCTTGACGGTTTGGCCGCTGTACTTGCCGAACAACACGCGGTCGCCGACTTTCACGTTCATGGCCAACACTTCGCCTTTGTCATTGCGCTTGCCTGGGCCGACGGCCAAGACTTCGCCTTGATCGGGCTTTTCAGCAGCTGCGTCAGGAATGACGATGCCAGAGGCTGTTTTGGTTTCGCTTTCGACACGTTTAACGATCACGCGATCGCCGAGAGGACGTAGTTTCATTGCATCTCCTAAATATGAAACAAGGTTAAAAAACAAAAAGTATTCAAAATTGAATACTTAAGGGTTCATGGGAGGGTGCTG
>CALCBL010000210.1 GCA_937897495.1 uncultured Burkholderiales bacterium | reverse complement strand
GACTACGTCAAAAATTTCATGCGCTAAGCCCACAATCAAAAAGCCTGCTTAAGCAGTCTTTTTTTTGATTGGGGCTCAGGAAATCAAAGTGGCTTTTTAAGCCAGTTGGCAATTTCTCCAATGACACCTCGGCGAAATGCTAAGACGCAAATGACAAAGATAAGGCCCTGAATGATGGTGACCCAAGCACCAAACTGCGCCAAATAGTTTTGCATCGAGACAATGATGGCCGCTCCCACCACGGGTCCAAACAAAGTGCCTAAGCCGCCCAACAAAGTCATGAGGACCACCTCACCCGACATGGACCAATGCACGTCTGTGAGTGAAGCAAGTTGAAATACCAAGGCCTTGGTGGCGCCAGCAGTGCCTGCCAACGCACCAGAGATGACAAAGGCAAGCAGCTTGAAATGATCGGTGTCATAACCAAGCGAAACGGCACGGTCTTGGTTTTCACGAATGGCTTTCAGAATTTGTCCAAAGGGCGAGTGAACAATGCGCCAAATTAAGGTAAATCCGCTTAAGAAGATGGCCAGTACGAACATGTACATGGCTGTATTTTCTGAGAGGTCAAAGATGCCAAACAATTTGCCGCGTGGCACACTTTGAATGCCGTCTTCACCACCTGTAAAAGGTGTTTGCAAATAGAAGAAGTACACCATTTGCGAAAGCGCCAAGGTGATCATTGCAAAATAAATGCCTTGTCGTCTAATGGCCAAGGAGCCTGCTATGAGCGCAAGTCCTGCCGAGCACGCTGTTGCAAAAAGTACGGCCACCTCAGGATTCCAGCCCCACACCTTGGCGGCATGCGCTGCTGCATAGCCCGCAGTGCCCAAAAACATGGCATGTCCAAAAGACAACAAACCTCCAAAACCCAACAACAAATTGAATGCACAGGCAAACAATGCAAAGCACATGACCTTCATGAGGAAAATGGGGTACACCCAAATGGGTGCGATTGCGAAGAACAACACCATGATGGCAAATGCCACCCACTGATGTGTGAACGACTGAGTCTTGAAAACGGTAGGCGAGGCGTTGGACATGGGCATTACTTTTGAGTACCGAACAGTCCGGCGGGTTTAAGCAGCAGAACAATGGTCATGATCACAAAGATGACGGTGTTGGATGCCTCTGGATAAAAAACCTTGGTAAGACCTTCAATCAAGCCTAAGCCAAACCCAGTCACGATGGCGCCCATGATGGAGCCCATGCCGCCCACCACCACCACAGCAAACACCACAATGATGATGTCAGCGCCCATCAAGGGGCTGACTTGATAAATGGGTGCAGCCATGACACCTGCCAAGGCTGCAAGCGCCACGCCAAAACCGTAGGTCAATGTGACCATGCGGGACACATTGATGCCGAATGCTTGAACCAAACTGGGGTTCTCTGTGGCAGCTCGCAAATAGGCGCCTAGTTTGGTGCGCTCTATGACGAACCATGTACCTAGGCAGACGATCAGAGAAACCACAATGACCCAAGCACGGTACTTGGGTAGAAACATAAAACCTAAATTGAAGACACCTTGAAACACTTCAGGTGACGGGTATGGCATGCCCGAAGAACCAAATTCATGTCGGAAGACGCCTTGAATGATCAAGGCCAGGCCAAAGGTGAGAAGCAAGCCATACAGATGGTCAAGCTTGTACAAACGCTTGAGCATGGTCTTTTCAATGAGCACGCCCGTAGCGCCCACCAACAAAGGGGTGAGTATGAGTGAGACCCAATAATTGATCCCGAGTTTATTCAGAGAAAGATAAGCCACAAACGCACCCAGCATGTACTGGGCGCCGTGGCTGAAGTTAATGATGTTCAGCAAGCCGAAAATCACCGCCAAGCCTAAAGAAAGCAGCGCATAAAAGGACCCATTGATGAGACCAATTAGGAGTTGCCCAAAAAGAGCTTGGGAAGGAATACCAAAAATTTCCATGGCGATAATTCAGCTTGCTTTAGGAGTGGTTTACTTTTTGACCAGTGGGCATTCGCTTTCCGACAATGGGCGGAAGGCTTCGTTTGCTGGAATGGTGGAGACCAATTTGTAATAGTCATATGGGCCTTTGGATTCCGAAGGCTTTTTAACTTGGAACAAATAAGCAGGGTGGATTTTGCGGCCATCTGGACGAACCGTGCCCTTGCCAAACAAGACGTCATCCGTTGGCAACTCTTTCATCTTGGCAGCAACTTTGGAGCCATCATCGGTTTTGGCGGCGTCAACTGCTTTCAGGTAATGAATGACGCTGGAGTAAACACCCGCATGAACCATCGAGGGGTACTT
>CALCBL010000209.1 GCA_937897495.1 uncultured Burkholderiales bacterium | reverse complement strand
CCCGTGATCACGCCACTCTTGGCTGCACGCAATGTGACAGCCAGTGACACCTTCCAGCGAGGCGCACCCAAGGCAAAAGCAGCTTCACGCAGACTACCTGGAACAAGGCGAAGCATATTTTCTGTGGTGCGCATGACCACAGGCACCGCAATGAGTGTCAAGGCCAGACTGCCTGCATAACCAGAAAATCGACCGACTGTTGCAACAGCAATGGCGTATACAAACAAACCAATTGTGATGGAGGGCGCTGACAACATGATGTCAGTGACAAAACGTGTAAGGGCTGCAGTTTTGCTTTGATCGCCAAACTCGGTGAGATAGATGCCAGCCAAAATACCAATTGGTGTAGCAACCAGCACTGAAAGTCCAACCATGAGCAAACTGCCCACGATGGCGTTGCGCAGTCCGCCGCCCTCGGTTCCGGGGGCGGGTGTGTCTTGGCTCACAATGTTCCAGTCGAGTGCTGCAAACCCGTTGGAGAACAAGATAAACAAAATCCAGAGTAATACAGCCAAACCTAAAGTCATGGCCAACATCGAGGTCACCATGCCCCAAAGGTTGGCCAGGCGACGCCGACGGTAAAGTGCGTGATTCATGTTCATGGCCATTTCAGAACCCCTTGGCTTTTTCAGCTCTGCTGATCATGATTTTGGCAAGTGCTAGAACCATGAAAGTGATAACGAACAACAAGAAACCTAGCGCAAACAAGGATGACATGTGAAAGTCGGCGGCCTCGCCAAATTCATTGGCCAATGTTGATGCGATGGAGGTTCCAGGTGAAAAAAGTGAAGTGGGCATGCGATTCGCATTGCCAATCACAAAGGTGACGGCCATGGTCTCGCCAAGCGCGCGACCCAGGCCCAACATGATTCCCCCAATCACACCTTTTTGTGTGTAAGGCAAAACAATCTTTCCGACCACTTCCCAAGTGGTGCAGCCAAGCCCGTAAGCAGACTCTCTCAAAATGGGGGGCGTGATTTCAAATACATCGCGCATGACGGAGGCTACAAAGGGTACCACCATGAAAGCCAGCACAATGCCAGCCGCCAAGATGCCCATGCCGTTGGGCGCGCCACCAAACAAAAATCCAATGAGGGGCATGCCACCTAAAACTTGGCGAAGCGGCACTTGAATAAAATCTGCAAACAAGGGTGCAAACACGAACAAGCCAAACATGCCGTAAATGATGGATGGCACGGCGGCCAACAATTCAATGGCTGTGCCTAAAGGGCGACGTAACCAAACGGGGCATGTCTCCGTTAAAAATACAGCAATTCCGAATGAAAGAGGAACTGCAATCAGCATAGCCAGGCCAGCACTCGCTACCGTGCCAACAATGGCAATGGCGGCGCCAAATTCTTCATTGATGATGTCCCACTCAACATACCAAATGAAGCGAGCGCCAAATTTTGCAAAGGTTGGCCACGCATTAATGAACAAAGAGACAATAATTCCGGCGAGAGCCAGAAGAACCATTAGCGAAAAAACTTGCGTCAGTCGGTGGAATAGCCAATCTTGGGTACGCTGGCGCTCGGCTGTTTTAAGAAAGTGAGCGGCTTGAGCCGAACTGGGCAGAGGGTTTGACATGTCTTGGTTCACTCAGCAGGGAAATCAACTTAAAAATAAAGAATCCGTTGATTGCGCAAAGGCAACCAACGGATAAAACACCAACCTAGAATTACTTCTGAATTTGCGACCAAACTTTGGCGCGAATTTCGTTGGTCAAGCTGTCGGGCAATGGCACATAGTCCAAATCGGCAGCCATTTTCTTGCCATTTTTAAAGGACCAATCAAAGAACTTCAGAGCTTCGTTGGAGGCAGCCTTGTCAGCTGGGTTCTTGTACATCAAGATGAAAGAGGCTGTGCTGATGGGCCAGCTGGTGTCGCCTTTGGCGTTGACCATTGACACACCCATGCCAGGTACGCTGAACCAGTCAGCACCAGCGGCAGCAGCAGCAAATGTCAAATCATCTGGGCTGACGTATTTGCCGTTGGCGTTTTGAACTTGCATGAAATTCATGTTGTTCTTTTTAACGTAGGCGTATTCAACATAACCCAAAGAACCTTTGATGCGGTTGACGTTGGCTGCAACACCTTCATTGCCTTTGCCGCCAACAGATGTGGGTGCGGGCCACTTCACAGCAGCGCCTTTGCCAACTGTGTCGGCAAATTCTTTGCTAATCACTGAGAGATAGTCTGTCCAGTTGAATGTGGTGCCAGAACCGTCGGCGCGGTGAACCACTGTAATGAGTTCGTTAGGCAAATTTTTACCGGGGTTGAGAGCGGCAAGCTTGGGGTCATTCCACTTGCTGATCTTGCCCAAGAACATTTCGGCCATGACGGGGCCTGTGACGCGCAATTCACCGGGCTTGAAGCCATCCAAGTTGATCACGGGTACGGTTCCACCGATGATGGCGGGGAACTGAACCATAGCGTCTTTGTCAAGGTCTGCGCCTGACACGGGTGCATCAGTGGCACCAAATGTGACTGTTTTGGCGCGAATTTGACGGATACCGCCTGATGAACCAATCGATTGATAGTTCATGCCGGTGCCCGTAGCGGCTTTGTAGCCTTCAGCCCACTTGGCGTAGATAGGGAAGGGGAATGTGGCGCCGGCACCAGTGATGTCGGCAGCCCAGGTAGTTGCTGCAATTGCTGTCAAACCGACAGCGGCAACGAGGGATTTAAATTTAAGCATTTCAGCTCCAGTAAGGTATTCGGGGTTGTGTGTCTAGAAACTTTAAATTTCCAGCAGGTTCACTTTAATGTTGAATTATGACAAATTCATGTCAATCGGATGATGCTTGTGCTGACGACGATCAAAGTTTGCGCTTTTTTTTACAATGCCTATCAACGACGATCTCATCTTCAACAATTTTTTCAACCGGTGTGTCATGTTTTGGTTTTTTCGCAAAATTCGGTGTTTTGGTCTCCTCTGTGAATCTCAGCGGTTGAGCTTGTGCGCAGCTTGGGTCTTTTTGGGAGCCATCCTTCCGGTCCAAGCACAGCCTGAGCAAGCTTTGGGTGCTTGGCAGCTGAGCACAGGTTGGCAGGATTACAGAGAACCGCAAATGAACTTGAAAGGCCCAGAACTGGGCGTGCATTGGCAAAGCCAAAGATTGGGACCGTACACCTTGGAAGCTGATGCGCATCTGGGCCTGCAAAACTACAGCAGCGTGCAGTCGGGGCGTTTGAACTCGGTGTTGAACCTTGACACCCATTGGCGAGCTCTCAGAGCATCAACAGACCAACCCCAGTGGCAGTACGGTCTGGCTTTGCACAGCCATGCCAATTTTTTCCGAGGCACGACCAGTTTGGGTTTTGGGGGCTATGACCGCCTGTCTACCCAATTGTGGCTGCCTGTGCGCTGGCATTCGGCCAGCGCTCAGCCTTGGGCGGTTGATGCAGGCTGGCTGTTGTGGGGCGAGCATGTTTCCCGATTGTCACAAGTCAACACCAATTTGCAAGATGTGACCAACCAACAGCGCAAAGGCGCCTACCTTCAAATTAGCAAGAAAGTCAAGACAGACCATGGGGAAATGGAACCCTATGCACGCTTGGCTTGGGTCGACGATTCAGATGTTCGTTGGGTAACTGTTGCGCCCGGAGTGGCCAGGGGCGACTATGAGCCACGAAACAACATGCTGCAAGTGGGCTTTAAGTGGCTCATTCG
>CALCBL010000208.1 GCA_937897495.1 uncultured Burkholderiales bacterium | reverse complement strand
AATTGGGGTCAGATCAACATTAATTAATTAATGTTGATCTGACCCCAATTAAATTAATCTTTGGGGCGGAAGCTGATTTCTAGAACGGGTGGGACGCGGCCATCTTCGTCTCGGGGGAGGGTGGCGGTTTTGTCGATGGCTTTGAGTACGGCCTCGTCCCAGGCCTTGTTGCCGCTGCTAGACAAGAGCTTGCGGCTGATGATGGTGCCATCTGGCGATGTGCGAACTTCTACTTCTGCCTTGGGATTGCCAGCCACATCTTCCGTGAAAGTGATGTTGGGTTTGATGCGGGCGATAATTCGGCCGGCGTAGCTGGCAGATGGGCCTGAGGCTTTCAATGCGGTGCCTTTAGAGTTTTCTTCACCCGAAGCACCCGCCATGCCTTGCATGCGTTTTAAGTTTTCATTGCGAAGCGCTTCGGTCCGCTTTTCTTCTGCGATTGCTTTCTTGGCATCTTCTTTCGCTTTGGCTGCAGTGACTTCTTTCTTCAAGGCCTCTTCTTTTTTCTTCTTCTCGAGTTCCTTGGCCTTTTCCTTCTCTTTCTCTTTGAGTTTTTCCTTGTCTAGTTTTTCTTTTTCGAGCTTGTCTTTCTCAAGTTTCTTTTTCTTTTCTAAGTCGGCTTCTTTCTTCTCTTGAAGTTTCTTTTCTTTTTCCTTTTTCAAGGCAATGTCGGCAGCTTCTCGCTCGGCCGCGGCATCGACTTTGGGAGGCGCTGGCGGTGTAGGCTTGGGCTCTGGTTTAGGCTCTACCGCCTTCACAGGTTCTGGTGGTGGCACAGGTTGGGGCGGTGTAGGCTCGGGCTCATTGGCCGCAGGTGCCGCCTCAACAGGCACGGCAGACCACAACTCTGCCGACGCTGACAAAGTGTTGGGCTGAGTCTTCCATTGGACGCCCCAAGTGAGCGCAGCCAATAAAAGGAAATGCATGAACAACGCAAACGACATAGAACGACCCCATCCACCTGTCGGTGGTGGTGCAAATTCCATGTGATTCAAAGAAGGACGCATGGGCATCTCATCAAGGTGCAAGCTGTACTGAAAGACCTACCCGTTGAATGCCTGCGCGCTGCAAGGTGTCCATGACCTTGACCACCATTTCATATTTGACATTCCGATCGGCACTGATGACAACCGCAGAACTTGTCTGACCTGTTTGAGCCAATTGCACTGAGTTGGCCAAGCTGTCAAAGTTTATTTTTGAGGTTTTGGCATCGTTCACCATTTCAAGACTTCCGTCTTTCTGAACCACAATTTGAATCACTTGATCGGGCTGTTTGGCGGCTTTGCCGACACTGGGCAAATCAATCACGCTGGGTGTGATCATGGGCGCAGTGACCATGAAAATGATGAGCAACACCAACATCACATCGATGAAGGGCACCATGTTGATTTCATTGATGGTGCGACGACCGCGGCCGCGAGAGGAAACAGCAGGCATGTGTGTGCTCCCTGAAAATCAGTGACCTGAAGCTGATAAACCAGTGCTGGCAGGGTTGACTCCCCCTGAGCCTGCCGAGCCACCCAAGCTTCTTTGCAAGATGTTGGAAAACTCTTCGATGAATGTTTCCAATTTGATGGCCACGCGGTCAATGTCGCGCGCAAAACGGTTGTAAGCCACCACGGCTGGAATGGCTGCAAAAAGGCCAATCGCAGTGGCCACCAAAGCCTCTGCAATACCCGGCGCAACGGTAGCCAAGGTGACTTGTTGCATGCTGGCCAAGCCCGTGAACGCATGCATGATGCCCCACACGGTACCAAACAAGCCGACGTAAGGCGAAACTGATCCCACAGAGGCTAGGAAAGACAACTGAGCCTCTGCCACATCCATCTCGCGCTGGAAACTGGCACGCATGGCGCGACGAGCACCATCTAGTAGAGTGCCTGTATCGGAAATTCGGCGTTCGCGCAATTTTTGATACTCGCGCATGCCGCTTGCAAAAATGCGCTCCATAGGTCCTGACAATTTTGAGTTTTGAACTGCGGCAGAAAACAAATCGTTCAAGCTAATGCCCGACCAAAACTGCTGCTCAAACTCTTCATTCAAAGTTTGAATGCGTTTGATGGCGGTGAGCTTGCCCACAATGGCGGCCCAACTGGCAATCGAAATGGCCATCAGAATGACCATGACCAGTTGCACCACAAAGCTGGCATGCAACACAAGTTGAATGATGGACATGTCTTGGTTCATTGAAGTGCTTCCAAAATTTTGACCGGTATACGGCCGGGTTTGAGGGTTTGGCTGTCGACCCAGCCAATTCTGATCGTGCCTTCAGCCAGTAATTTTCGTTCACCCTGTGCCGCAAGCCAAGCTTTTTGCGTCAACACCAAGCTGGCCCGGCCAGCTTCTAAAGTTTGAGCAGTCACTTCAAGTAAATCATCTAAGCGAGCAGGTGAGAAGTACTTGACTTGCGTTTCGCTCACGACAAACATGCCGCCGCATTCATCTTTCAAAGAATGCTGTTCAATGCCCAAGGAGCGTAGCCACTCTGTGCGAGCGCGCTCAAAAAATTTCAAATAGTTGGCGTAGAAAACGATACCACCGGCATCGGTGTCTTCCCAGTAAATTCTGATTGGAAATTGGTAGGCGGTTTTCATGCGCGTGCGCGGCCTGCCTCGCGGTCGGCTTGAACTTCATGCGATCGCAGCTGTGGCGCCAAGCCTTCCAAAACGGCATTCACATATTTGTGACCATCGGTGCCACCAAATTCCTTGGCCAATTCAATGCACTCATTCAAGCTGACACGCCAAGGGACATCGAGACAATGTTTCATTTCGAAAACACCAATCCACATGACGGCGCGTTCGATGGGAGAAATTTCAGCCATGCTGCGATCGAGCAGAGGCAAAATGAGTTTGTCTAAGTCGGCAGCCTGTTCTGAACACCCATACAAAAGCGCATCGTAATGGGCTGAGTCGGCTTTGTGAAAGCCAGACAAATCGCGTGTGAACAAGTCGATGTCTGCCGCTTCATTTTTACCAACCAAGACTTGGTACAAAGCTTGAAGGGCAAACTCACGCGCGCGACTGCGTGCAGACTTGCTGGCAGATTTACCTGGTTTGCGAGTTTTCGGCTGGCTGCTTTTTTCAGGCAACTCGCTCATGCCAATTCCTCATCGTCCAATTCGTCAACGCCTATAGACAAGTCTTCCATGAGCATGGCCATTTCAACAGCCACCCGAGCAGCATCACGGCCTTTTTCAGTTTGACGGGCAATGGCTTGCTCTAAATTCTCGGTGGTCAGAATGGCATTGGCAATGGGCACGTTGTAATCAAGCGAAATGCGGCTGACGCCTGCACCCGATTCGTTGGCCACCAACTCGAAGTGATAAGTTTCGCCGCGAATGATGCAACCCAAGGCCACCAGCGCATCGTACTCACCGCGCTCAGCCATGGCTTGGAGTGCAATGGGCACTTCCAATGCGCCGGGCACTAGCACATGGTCGATGTCATGAACACCAAGCTCTTCCAATTCACGAATGCATGCGACTGCCAAGGCATTGGTGATGTCTTCGTTGTAGCGTGCTTGCACGATGCCGATGTGCAGGCCCAAGCCGTCTAATTCTTGTTCAATGCCTTTGTCTGCGCCTTGCATATTTATTCCTTAGGGATGTAACCAGTAACTTCAAC
>CALCBL010000207.1 GCA_937897495.1 uncultured Burkholderiales bacterium | reverse complement strand
AAATGCGTTTAAAACAAGGGTGCAATCCACTTTGAATTTGAGAGACGTCCACTTCCACTCGACGCGCCCTCTGTTGTGCATTTTTCAATAATCTGTCTATAAGTACTTACCTTGTGAAGTATTGCCCTCAATAGTGCTGACATAAATAACAAACATGATCATGATTGATGATTGCTACAGTCAAATCAATCGGCAGGAGTCAAGACATGAGCAGCAGAAGAGAATGGATTCGATGGGCTGGCCTTGGTGCCGCTAGCTTGGGTGTCATAGGCCGCGCTTGGGCCGCACCATTTCCTGAAAAACCGATCAAATTGATCGTGCCCTACCCTGCAGGCGGAGGTGCTGATCAATGGGCCAGAATTGTAGGCGGTAAGGCTGAAAAATTATTGGGACAACCCATCGTGTTTGATTACAAGCCAGGTGCCAGTACAACGATTGGCGCTGATGCTGCAGCAAAAGCCCCAGCAGATGGTTACACCATCCATCTGATTGACAGCACCGCTTTTGCCTATGTGCCCAACATGCGCAAAGTGTCTTACGATCCCCTCAAATCCTTCACGCCCTTGGTTCATTTGGGCGAATTACCGTTTGTGCTGGTGGCACATCCTTCTGTCCCTGTTCGAAATTTGCAAGAGCTGATTGCATATGCAAAAGCCAACCCCAACAAACTCAATTGCGCCAGCGCAGGTGTCGGTTCACCACACCATTTAATTGCTGAAATTTTCAAGCAGCGTGCAGGCATTGCCATGAACCATGTGCCTTACAAAGGGGCTGCACAGTACATGGCCGATTTGGTAGGGGGGCAGGTTGATCTGGCCGTTTCAACCCTTGGGCCCGCCATGCCGCATGTACAAACTGGTCGCATACGCGCTCTGGCCGTCTCCTCTGCCAAACGCTCAGGAACCCTACCCGATGTTCCCACCATTGCCGAACAAGGCTTTGAAGGTTTTGATGAAAAACCCTGGAACTGTTTTGTGACCAACGCCGGTGTGCCTGCCGAAGCTCTTGACAAATTGCGCTCGGTTTTTCGCGCAACCATGGATGACCCAGAGGTTGTTCAAGCTTTGCGCAAGACAGGTGTTGAAGAAATCGGCCGCATGCCCCTGGCCCAGATCAGCGAGCAAATGCGACTTGACAACTTGAAATGGGGCGAAGTGATTCGCCGCGCCAAAATAACCGTGGACAGTTGAACACCAAAGCTGTTTGTTGAAGCTTCGAGTAAGCCTTCACGCAGCGGGGCGTAACTTGTCGCGGTATTGGTCAAACACGGTGCCATTCGCAAACAAGGTGTCCATTTCTTCTTCCGAATAGCCCAGTTCGCCAAGCACGGACTTAGAGTGCTGACCGAGCCACGGGGCCGGCATCCGAATGCTTGCCAAAGTACCACTCGATTTGATAGGTAAGCCCAAGGTCTTCATGGGGCCAATGATGGGATGATCGATGTCGTGCACCATTTGTCGGGCCAAAACATGCGGATCTTTCAGGGCTTGCTCATAACCAAAAACCGGACCAGCAGGTATGCCCACAGCATCCAACAGTTTCACCCAGTGGGTGGTCGTTTGTTGCGTCATGACCGCTTCAATGTCTACTTCGAGCGCATCTACATTTTTAACCCTCAAGGCCTGTGTCAGGTAGTCTGGGCGCTGAAGCCATTCGGGTCGTGCAATCACTTTTTCACAAAAAATCACCCACATTTTTTGCGATCCTGCACCCACCGTGACATAACCGTCCAAGGTTCGATAGGCTTGATAAGGTGCTGCGCGTCGATGTCGCGTGCCGGTGGCAACGGGGATTTCGCCAGACCCAAAATATGCTCCGAATTCCCAGGGCGTCCAGGCTAGGCCCGCTTCTAGCAGCGAAGTTTCGAGGTACTGCCCTTCGCCAAAACGCAGTTTGCCAATCAATGCTCCCAAAATGCCAGATAGCGCGGTTACACCGCTTGCAATGTCGTTCATGGCGATGCCAACTTTGGCAGGCCGACCACCAGGATGGCCGGTCATCATCATGATGCCCGACATGCCTTGGGCAATGATGTCAAATCCGCCTTTTTGGCCATAAGGTCCAGTTTGGCCAAAGCCCGACATCGATGCGTAGATGACGCCGGGGTTGTTTGTGCGGACGCTGTCGTAGTCTATCCCCATGCGCTTCACCACACCCGGTCGAAAGTTTTCCATCACGATGTCTGCTTTAGCAGCCAATTGGTGGGCGATCTTTAAACCGGCCGGGTCTTTCAGGTTCAAGGCAATGCTTTGTTTGTTTCTGTTGAGCACTGCAAAGCAATAGGACTCACCGTTGACTTGCGGCTCAAATTGGCGAGATGAGTCGCCTTTGTCGGCGTTTTCCAGTTTGATGACATCGGCCCCCATGTCTGCCAAGACCATGCCGCAATACGGGCCGGCCAAGACATTCGTCAGGTCCAGAACGCGCAGGCCAGAAAGAGGAAGTTTCATGGTGTGTCTTTCGCGGTTGAGCGCAGAAAATTCAGCGGCCCATGAACACTGGCTTGCGTTTTTCCATGAAGGCGGTGCGCCCTTCAGTAAAGTCTGCGCTGTTGAAACACGCCGCCACCAATTGGTCACAATGGGCTACGTCACGCACAGACTCGTCTTTGACGATTTCGCCCACAATGGTTTTGATGGAGGCTACAGTCATTGGCGCGTTGGCTGCAATGGTCTCGGCATACTGCTGCACATAAGCCAACAAATCTTCCTTGGGCACCATTCGGTTGATCAAGCCCATGGCGAGAGCCTCGGTTGCACTAAATTGCCGTGCAGTAAAAAATATTTCTTTTGCAAAAGAAGGTCCCACTACATCCACCAATTTGCGAACGCCATCATATTCATAGCCTAGGCCCAGTTTGGCGGCAGGTACAGCAAAGCGTGAATGGTCCGCCGCAATTCGCATGTCGCAGTTCAGGGCTATGGCTACGCCGCCACCAATGCAGTAACCATCAATCATGGCCAGAGTGGGCTTGTTGAGATTTTTCAGGGCCTGCGTGCCTTCTTGGGCCACTGCATCGTACTTTTCGGTGGCTTGCGCAGAGTTGCGCTGCTCGGCAAATTCTGAAATATCAGCGCCCGACACAAAGGCCTTGCCCCCTGCCCCATTCACCACCACCACGCGAATTTCATCGTCGTTTGCAAAGTCGTTCGCAATGTCCGCCAGACCTTGCCACATTTCTAATGACACAGCGTTGTGACGGGCTGGGTTGTTAAAAGTAATCCAGCCGACATGCTTGTCTTTGCGCGCAAGCATCTTGTCTGTTTTCAAATGGACCATATTTTGACTCCGAGGGTGTTGTAAACGATTATGTTTGGTGGTTGAGTGCTAAGCGGTTGCCTATGCGACAAGCTTGATGGTTTGTACCAATTAACTATATTAACGGTTATGTGATGATTGTGGTTAACAGTCCAATCCTGTGCAATAGCTTCATATTTTGGAAAGCATGATGGCATCTCCGTTTGAAATAATGGTCACCGCTATTGGCGGCCCCGAAGTGCTGAAAAGTCGTTCAATCAACATGCCATTGCCAGCGCCCAATGAAGTTGTTTTGGCACACACGGCCATTGGTGTCAACTTTGTCGACATTTACTTGCGCGCTGGGCAGGCCCATTCACATAACCCGCAGCCGCCTTTCGTACCTGGTATCAATGCAGTGGGCAACATCATGGCTCTGGGCTCGCAAATCCAAGGTTTGCAAATTGGGCAGAAGGTCACCTACACCAATGCGGGTGTGGGCAGCTATAGCACCCATGTAGCGGTATCAGCAGAACGGCTTATACCTGTGCCTCCAGATGTGGACGATGTAAGGGTCGCTGCCGGTTTGGTGCGAGCCCTGACATGCCAATACTTGCTCAAACAAATGCGCCAACTCAACCCGGGCACCCGCGTGCTGGTCCATGCTGCTGCAGGTGGTGTGGGGCAAATTTTGGTTCAATGGGCCAAGCGTCTTGGGCTGGTTGTTTTGGCCACAGCAGGTAGCGACATCAAGGTTCAAACAGCATTGGCATTGGGGGCCGACTTTGCCATCAACTACCGCACTCAGGATTTTGTGTCTGAGGTCAATCAAATCACTCAAGGCCAAGGCGTCAGCGTTGTGTTTGACTCTGTCGGCAAAGACACTTTTGAGGGCTCCCTCAAGTGCTTGGAGCCAAAGGGTTTGGTGGTTAACTTTGGCACCGCCTCAGGACAAGTCGAGGGGTTCGCATTGCAGGAACTGCATAGCAAATCACTGTGGGTTTGTCGCCCCACCTTGCGCACCTACATCGCCAACCGCCATGACATGCTTTCTATGAGCGCAGAGGCCTTTGAAATTTTGTGCGATCCCACAATTCGCTTAGACATAGACACCTTGCTGCCCCTGAGTCAGGCCAGCGAGGCACACCGATTGCTAGAAAGCCGAACAACGCAAGGGGCGATTGTTCTCATTCCCGACTCGCTCATTAATCCACAGGAGTAAAAATGCACATGTTCAAAACCCTTTTGACCACCGCCTTCTGCCTGACAGCACTGGTCTCGCCAGTCAGTGCAGAGTATCCAGACAAACCAATTCGCATGGTAGTGGGTTACGCGCCAGGCGGCGCAGCTGACAAGTTGGTGCGCCCCATCACCGATCGGCTGGCTCGAGTTTTGAAACAACCATTTGTGATGGATTACAAGCCTGGTGCGGGTGCAGCACTTG
>CALCBL010000206.1 GCA_937897495.1 uncultured Burkholderiales bacterium | reverse complement strand
TTGCAGAACACCAGCGCGCAGATAAATTCTTGTGGATTGGTTTGTCGCCAGAAGGCACTCGAAAGCGCACAGAGGGATGGCGCAGTGGCTTTTATCAATTGGCCATGGGCGCCAATTTACCCTTGGCTGTGGTGCATCTTGATTACGCCAAAAAGCAGATGAAGTTTGAAGGCTTCTTGAAACTTTCTGGCGATGTCGAACTTGATTACGCTCGCATCCGAAAAATGTACGAAGGTGTTGAGGGTTTTCACAAAGACAAAGTCGCCCCCATTCGGCCGTTGCCCGCTAGAGAAAACAGCCAATAGACTGCAAACAGAGATTTTAGAAAGACACAGCATGCAAGTTAGCCAAGCCCATAGCGTTCGGCAATACCTCATCCAGCTTCAAGCAAAAATTACCCAGTCTTTGCATGACTTGGATGGCACGCCTTTTGTGGTCGATGCTTGGAAAAAGCCAGAAGGCGAGTTGTTGCAAGGCGACGGCATTACCCAAATTCTGGAAGGTGGGCCTGTGTTTGAAAGGGCTGGCTGCGGCTTCTCACATGTGACCGGCCCAAAGCTGCCGCCTTCGGCCACGCAGCATCGACCCGAGTTGGCGGGCGCGCCATTTGAAGCCATGGGCTTGTCTTTGGTCTTTCATCCACGCAACCCCTATGTGCCCACCGTTCACATGAATGTTCGAATGATTGTGGCCAAGCCCGAGGGTAAAGCGCCTGTGGCGTGGTTTGGTGGCGGCATGGACCTTACCCCTTACTACGGTTTTGAAGAAGATGCGGTGCACTTTCATCAAACCTGCAAAGAGGCTGTTCAGCCTTATGGCGCAGAACTACACCCACGGTTTAAAAAATGGTGTGATGAGTATTTCTTTTTAAAGCACCGCAACGAAGCACGCGGCGTTGGTGGCATTTTTTACGATGACTTTGCAGAACTTGGTTTTGAAAAAGGATTCGCCATGATGCAAGACGTGGGCAATGGACTTTTGAAAGCCTACATGCCTCTCGTGATGCGCAGAAAAGACACGCCTTATGGCGAGCGCGAAAGAGATTTCCAACTTTATCGCCGTGGTCGTTATGTCGAATTCAATTTGGTCTGGGACCGGGGCACGCATTTCGGTTTGCAATCAGGCGGCCGCACTGAGTCGATTTTGTTGTCCATGCCTTCGCTGGTGACATGGTCCTACAACAGAGTCGATGCCCCCGATTCAGCAGAGGCTCAATTGGCCAGTCAATTTTTGAAACCAAGGGATTGGGTTTGACATCACAACGCATTGGCATTTTGGGCGGCGCATTTGATCCGCCGCACATTGCCCATGTGGCCATGGCCGAAGCTGCCATCGTTCAATTTCATTTAGACGAGTTGATTGTGGTACCTACTGGCAATGCTTGGCACAAACCCAGAGACTTAAGCAGCGGAGCGCACAGGGCTGCCATGGCCAGGCTGGCTTTCAGTCACCTAAGGCATGCCCGGGTGGATGAAATCGAGTTGCACCGAGAGGGCGCCAGTTACACCATCGACACTTTGCGAAGCCTTTCTAATCAGTATCCAGATGCCCAGTTTTTTTTATTGATCGGGGAAGATCAGGGCAAAGCCTTGGCAACATGGCATGAAATTGGTGAAATTGCCCAGCGAGCTATAATTTGCGTCGCTGAACGCGAGATGTCCGAATTCTCAGACTCCGACGCTCCCAGCCATGACATCCCCACTCAGGCCTTGAAATTGCCCCATTTGCCACACAGTGCAACGCAAGTTCGAGCACGGGTGGCCCAAGGGCAAGCCATTGACGCTCTGGTCCCACCGACCGTTGCGCTGTATATTCAAAGCCATCACCTCTACCAGCCTGCACGATGAACGAAACCTCTGCCAAAAAAGACACCCAAAAACTCCAGCGTATCGTTGTGGATGCATTGGAAGATGTGAAAGCACAAGAAATTGTGGTGTTCGACACAGAAGAGATGTCCGCTCTTTTTGAGCGGGTCATCATCGCGTCAGGTACTTCCAACCGTCAAACCAAAGCCTTGGCAGCCAGCGTGCGCGACAAGGTCAAAGAAGCGGGCTACCCCAAACCTCGCATTGAGGGTGAAGACAACGGAGAGTGGATCATTGTCGATTGCGGCAGCGTCGTTGCGCACGTGATGCAGCCAACCATTCGTTCTTACTACAACCTTGAAGAAATTTGGGGCGACAAGCCGGTGCGTCTGAAACTGGGCGCACCCAAGCCTGCTGAACCTGTGCGCAAGCCCGTTGCCAAGAAGAAGGCCAATGTCAGTGCAGGACGCACGCCTACAAGGCGTGATTCTGTGCCGGTTGGGCCCATGGGCTCGGAAGCGCTCAAACCCACGCGCAAAGTGCCTGTTAAATCAAGCGGCAAACCTGTTGCTAAACCAGCGGGCAAAGCACCTGCCAAATCAAGCAGCAAGCCTGCTTCAAAATCTGTCGGTAAACCTGCCAGCAAACCTGCGAACAAGCCTAGCGCCAAACCAGCAGCCAAGGCAGCACCTAAGGCAGCACCTAAGCCAGCAACCAAGTCCTTCGCCAAGGCCAAGCCTAAGGCCTGAGTTTCATGAAGCTGCTAATTGTGGCAGTGGGGCAACGCGTCCCCGATTGGGCGCAAACTGCGTGGGACGATTACGCCAAGCGCTTTCCCCCTGAGCTCAAAGTAGAGCTGAAGGCTGTGAAGACCGAGCCACGCAGTTCTAAAACCTATGAAAACTTGGTGGCAGCTGAGCGCCAACGCATTGAGGCGGTCATACCACGCGGCACTCGCATTGTGGTGTTGGACGAGCGCGGCACCGCATTGAGAACCACCGCTCTTGCACAGCGTTTGAAAGATTGGCAACTTGGCGGTGATGATGTTGCGCTCATTATTGGGGGGCCAGATGGTTTAGAGCCAGCCTTTAGAGATGCAGCACACGAACGCATTCGATTGTCCGATCTCACGCTGCCACACGCCATGGCCAGAGTCTTGCTGATCGAACAGTTGTACCGAGCTTGGTCGATCAATGCCAACCATCCTTACCACCGAGAATAAACTTGCAATGAAAGATTTCGTTTACCTGGCCTCGCAAAGTCCTAGACGCAAACAATTGCTCGAACAGATAGGCGTTCGGTATGAGTTGTTGTTGGCCACGCCAGACGAAGACGCTGAATCGCTAGAACGCGTGATACCCGGTGAAGCCCCTTTGACCTACGTGAAGCGTGTGACGCAATTGAAACTTGAAGCTGCCGTCAAACGCATGCAAGCGCGAGGCTTAAAACCTGCGCCTGTGTTGTGCGCTGACACCACTGTGGCCTTAGGCCGAGTGATCTTAGGCAAACCCGAAAATGAACAAGATGCCGTGCGAATTTTAAAAACTTTGTCTGGCCAAACTCACAGAGTCTTGACTGCCGTGGCTGTAGCTTCAGGCCGCCGACGCTTATTGAGTGTGTCAGTGTCTAAAGTGACATTTGCCCCGATGAAGCTGTCGGAGATCAAAGCCTATGTCGCAAGTGGAGAGCCCTTTGGCAAAGCCGGTGCCTACGGTGTTCAAGGTATGGCAGCTGCTTATATTTCAGACATACAGGGCTCCTACACAGGCATCATGGGCTTGCCACTCTTTGAGACTTCAGTGTTGTTGAAAAACATTTAATTCAATTCCTATGTCGAGAACACATTTGCTTTCGCCTGAAACCATTGAGGATTATCAAAACTTGGGGGCTGTTGTTTTGCGCGGTGTTTTCAACGCACAAGAAATTCAAACACTTGAAAAGGGCATTGAACACAATCTGGCGCATTTAAGTCCTTTGGTGCAAGTGGCCAGCCAGGCCGATGATCCTGGTCGCTTCGTTGAAGACTTTTGCACTTGGCAATCGAACCCAGACTATCAAAGCATTTTGTCCAATTCGACCTTGCCCCATTTGGCGGCGCAACTCATGCAGTCCAAAACGGTGCGTCTTTATCACGATCATTTGTTGGTGAAGGAACCTGGCACCAAGCAAGCAACACCTTGGCACCAAGATCAACCCTACTACAACGTGAGCGGTCGCCAAAACGTGAGTTTTTGGATTCCAGTTGATCCTGTACCCTTGGTCAGCACGCTTAGGTTTGTAGCGCAATCGCATTTGGGCACCTGGTACATGCCGCGAACTTTCAGAGACCAACAAGCCAAATGGTTTCCTGAGGGCAGCTTGGCTGACTTGCCTTCGATTGAAGAAAAGCCCAATGAGTTTAAGCAGCTTGCTTGGGCTTTAGAGCCAGGTGACTGTGTGGCTTTTCAGATGCTGTCCTTGCATGCCTCAAGTGGTGTAGGGCCTCAATCTAGAAGACGCGTGTTTTCCGCCAGGTACTTGGGAGACGATGCGCGTCATGCAGTGCGTCCTTGGCTGACCTCGCCGCCATTTGTTGGTTTGGATCAACGCTTGCCAGACGGTGCCGAAATGAACGACGCTTTGTTTCCTAAGGTTTGGGGTTAAAGCCCCAAGCAACACCGTCTCTGCGCGGATCAGCAGATCCGATCCAACCATTGCCATTCCGCTTTAAAAATCCCATGCCGCTGTTCATGGGCACGACTTCAACCTTTTGCCCTTTGGCCTGAAGGGCCTCGGCCAGTTGGGCGGCTGAAGTTCCTTTTTCAAGTTGAACCCGATTGGCGACGGCCGTTGAAATATGCCCTTGTGCCAGAGCTTCAAAGGGGCTTAATTGGTT
>CALCBL010000205.1 GCA_937897495.1 uncultured Burkholderiales bacterium | reverse complement strand
TGTTGCGCAATCTGGACTTCTAGGCCAGCTGCTTGCATAGCCAGCAATTGACTTTTAACTTGAGGATGTTCTTGGGTGACCTTCTGAAGCAGAAGATGGAGAAATGCAGGGTGTTGGGAAAAAACTTGCGGCCGTGCGACCAAGTCAGAATCAGGATCTTTTGCGGCGGAGTAAAGCGGCAGGGCGTTTGTCGCAACAATAGTAAGTAGCAGAAAATGCCTAAATACTCTTTTGTATTTGTAATTAAGTGTTATTAATATTTTAAATTGTGATAGCTAATATTTTAACTTGTAATATTTACTTAAAAAAATTGACAAGTCAAAATACCTAAATGGACATGTCTAGGCTGGATAAAGACGTTTGTAAGCTAAATAAGATGTTTGCCTGTGTATGATCAATCAGCAAATATTGATCCAATGCATTCTGAAAAGTCTTTGATTTAGATTATTTTAGTATTCATTTTCGGTTTCAAGTCATACTTTTAGGAGTCTCCATGTTTCGTCAAATAATTCTTTCCTTGATCTTCACGACCGGCGCAGTACTCGCAGGTCTCATCTCGCCAGTGGCTTCCATTGCTCAAAGCAAAGAACTGAAAATTGCCCACATTTACAGCAAGACAGGCCCCTTGGAGGCCTATGGCAAGCAAACCCAAGTAGGTTTGATGATGGGCTTGGACTACGCCACGGGCGGCACCATGCAAGTAGGGGGCCGCAAGTTGGTGGTCATTGAAAAAGACGACCAAGGCAAGCCTGACTTGGGTAAAAACCTTTTGGCAGCAGCCTATGGTGACGACAAGGTTGAGATTGCGGTGGGGCCGACAGCATCACCTGTCGCATTGGCCATGTTGCCTGTCGCTGAGGAGTACAAAAAGATTTTGTTGGTCGAGCCTGCTGTGGCCGATTCCATCACTGGCGACAAGTGGAACAAGTACATCTTCCGCACAGGTCGCAATAGCAGCCAAGACGCTATCTCCAATGCCGTTGCATTGGACAAAGCCGGTTACACCATCGCCACCATGGCGCAAGATTCAGCCTTTGGCCGAGATGGTGTCAAGGCCTTTCGTGAATCTTTGAAAAATGCCAAGTTGGTTCACGAAGAATTTTTGCCGCCTGCAACAACCGACTTCACAGCCGGTGCACAGCACCTGATCGACAAGCTCAAATCACAACCTGGCCGCAAAATCATTTTCATCATCTGGGCTGGTGGTAACCCCTTCAAAATTGCTGACATGGATTTGAAGCGCTACGGCATTGAAATTGCCACAGGCGGCAACATTCTTCCTGCGATGGTGGCCTACAAGCAGTTCCCCGGCATGGAAGGTGCGGCTTACTATTACTTCGGCATGCCTAAGAACACCGTCAACGATGCCATGGTGGCGCGTCATTACACGCAGTTCAAATCTCCACCAGATTTCTTCACCGCTGGTGGCTTTGCTTCTGCCATGGCACTGGTGACAGCCTTGAAGAAAACAAACGGCAATACAGATGCCAACACCCTCATTGCCGCCATGGAGGGCATGAGCTTTGACACACCCAAAGGCAAGATGACGTTCCGCAAGGAAGATCACCAAGCGATGCAAAGCATGTACCACTTCAAAATCAAAGTCGACCCCGCATTTGCATGGGGTGTGCCAGAGTTGGTTCGCGAAATCAAACCTGAAGAAATGAACGTGCCGATTCGCAACAAGCGCTAAGGCTCGCACCTTGGGCGTGTTGCAAACGCAGGATCTCACAGCTCGCTTCGGTGGGCATGTGGCGGTCAATGCTGTCTCTTGTCGGTTTGAGCCTGGCACCTTAACGGCCATCGTTGGCCCTAATGGTGCAGGCAAGACCACCTATTTCAATCTGATCTCGGGTCAATTGCCTGCCAGTGAAGGACGAGTTCATTTGGATGGCCAAGAATTAACGGGTTTGAGCGCCTCTGCCAGAACCCGCGCTGGTTTGGGCCGCGCATTTCAATTGACCAACTTGTTTCCTAATTTGACTGTCCTTGAAAACGTGCGCTTGGCTGTTCAAGCCACTGAAGACGGCGCACATTTGCGGGGGCTTAACTTGTGGTCGATTTGGCAGGATCATGCCAAGCTAACACGTCAAGCTCAAGACATCTTGCAACAAGTTTCCATGATGACTCAGGCCAATGCCACTGTGGCCAGTTTGCCGCACGGCGATCAGCGCAAGCTGGAAGTGGCTTTGCTCATGGCGCTTAAGCCTTCGGTCTACATGTTTGACGAGCCCACTGCCGGCATGAGCCAAGATGAAGCGCCTGTTATTTTGAACCTCATTCGCCAATTGAAAAGCGACAAAACCAAAACCATTTTGCTGGTGGAACACAAAATGGATGTGGTGCGTGAATTGGCAGATCGCATCATTGTGTTGCACAACGGTCAGCTGGTGGCCGATGGCGAGCCTGCAGAGGTCATGGCTTCTGCTGTGGTGCAAGAAGCTTATTTGGGTGTCAAACCCAACGCTGTCGCTGCCTCTGAAGGTTTAAAGTCAAAGGTGATGCATTCAGAGGATGACGTTTGATGTCTGCTTCTGCATTGCTCGAATTGAAAGATGTGCACACGCACATTGGCGCGTACCACATCTTGCACGGCGTGAATTTGCAAGTACCGCGTGGCGAGCTCACGTTGTTGTTGGGCCGCAATGGCGCAGGTAAAACCACGACCCTTCGAACCATCATGGGCTTGTGGCAAGCTTCCCAAGGGACTTTGAATTTCAATGGGCACGACATCACGCACATGACTACGCCCGACATTGCCTCACTCAACATTGCGTATGTGCCCGAAAACATGGGCATATTTTCAGACCTCACGGTAGAAGAAAATATGTTGTTGGCTGCGCGCAAAGCAGCACGTTCAAACCAAATGGACGCAGCCCGCTTGGCTTGGATTTACGCCATGTTTCCTGCGGTCGAAAAATTTTGGCACCATCCCGCAGGCAAATTGTCAGGCGGTCAAAAACAAATGCTGGCGGTGGCACGCGCCATGGTCGAGCCGCGCGATTTGCTCATCGTGGATGAGCCTAGCAAAGGCTTGGCGCCAGCCATTGTGCAAAACATGATGGAGGCATTTCAAAAAATGAAAGCCAGTGGCGTGACTATTTTGTTAGTAGAGCAAAATATTCATTTTGCGCAGCAACTGGGCGATAGCGTGGCCGTGATGGACAACGGCCGCGTCATTCATGCGGGCAGCATGGCTGCACTCAGTGCAGACCCCGAATTGCAGCAATCTTTGCTGGGCTTGGCACTGTGATGATCCATCTCAAAACCAATTTAGATCTCAAACCTTTGTTGCTGGTGCCGGTCATTGCCCTCTTGGCTTTGCCGCTTGTAGGCTCCTTTGATACTTGGCTTACCTTGAGTGTTGCTGGATTGGCTATGGGCATGATCATCTTCATCATGGCTTCGGGCTTAACCTTGGTCTTTGGCTTGATGGATGTGCTCAATTTTGGGCATGGTGTGTTCATTGCGCTAGGTGCGTTTGTGGCTACCAGCGTGTTGTCGGGTATGGTCGATTGGACGCAGTCACAAGAACTCTGGCGCAACTTGGTGGCGGTAGGTGCTGCCATGATGGTGGCCATGATCGCTGCGGCTGTCATAGGCTTGGCGTTTGAGCGTTTTATTATTCGGCCCGTGTATGGTCAGCACCTGAAGCAAATTTTGATCACCATGGGCGGCATGATCATTGGTGAAGAAATCATCAAGGTCATTTGGGGGCCTTTGCAAATCGCTTTGCCCTTACCCGAAGCCATGCGCGGTTCCTTGCTGTGGGGCGATGCGTCGCTTGAAAAATACCGACTCATGGCCGTGGTGGTAGGGCTGATTGTGTTTGCGCTTCAAGCTTGGACTTTGAGTCAAACCAAGGTGGGTTTGCTCATTCGCGCGGGTGTGCAAGACCGTGAAATGGTGGAAGCCTTGGGCTACAAAATTCGCCGGCTGTTTGTGGGTGTGTTTGTGGTGGGCAGCGGCTTGGCAGGTTTGGGCGGCGTGATGTGGGGTTTGTATCAGCAAAACGTGGTGCCCCAAATTGGCGCGCAAGTGAACGTGCTTATTTTCATTGTCATCATCATGGGTGGTCTAGGTTCTACCGGTGGCGCACTGATTGGCGCTTTGATGGTGGGCCTCATGGCCAACTACACCGGCTTCTTGTTGCCCAAGTTAGCTTTGTTTTCCAACATCGCGCTCATGGCGGCTATTTTGTTGTGGCGGCCACAAGGGGTGTACCCCGTGGCCAACCGCTGACGCCAAAGGACAAACATGTTGAAACGCTTGTTGTCAAATGATTTGCCTCGCAGCACGTGGTTGGCTTGGATGCTGACGGCGGTGCTGTTGGGATTGGCATTCGCACCCTTTTTATTTCCGGGTGTCAAAGCCCTGTCCGTGGCGGCCAAGATCTTAGTGTTCATCGTCTTGGTGGCCAGTTTTGATTTGTTGTTGGGCTACACCGGCATTGTCAGTTTTGCCCACACCATGTTTTTTGGCATTGGTGCCTATGGTGTCGCCATGTCTTCCAATCATTGGGGTGCCACTTGGGCTTCGTTGAGCTTAGGTGTCATTTTGGCGCTCTTGCTGACCTTGGTTTTGGCCTTGCTGATCGGCTTGTTTTCTTTGCGTGTGCGAGCCATCTTTTTTGCCATGATCACTTTGGCGGTGGCCGCTGCTTTTCAAACCCTGGCATCACAATTGTCTGAATGGACGGGGGGTGAAGATGGCTTGAGTTTCAAGTTGCCAGCCTTGCTTTTGTCAAGCACCGAGTTCAGCGACACACCTTTCTGGGGTGTCAATTTGGATGGTCGCTTACTTTGCTATTACTTGTTGTTTGCAGCCGCCCTCATTCAGTTTCTCATGTTGCTGCGCATTGTGAATTCGCCGTTTGGTCGCGTGCTGCAGGCCATTCGTGAAAACGAATTCAGAGCCGAAGCCATTGGCTATCGTGTGGTGGTTTATCGCACGCTGTCCAGTGTGCTGTCTGCTTTGTTCGCATGCATGGCCGGTGTGATGTTGGCTCTTTGGCTGCGCTACAACGGCCCTGATACCTCGCTCAGTTTTGAAATCATGATGGACGTTTTGCTGATCGTCGTGATCGGCGGTATGGGCACCGTTTATGGCTCAGCCATTGGTGCGGTCTTGTTCTTGTGGGCTCAAAGTTATTTGCAAGATTTGCTCAGGTGGGCCAGTGAGGCGGTGTCTGCTTGGCCCTTATTGGCGGCGCTGCTGTCACCCGATCGTTGGTTGCTGTGGTTGGGCTTGCTGTTTGTGTTGTCGGTTTATTACTTTCCTACAGGCATCGTAGGTCGATTGCGTGCCAAGGCCATTGTGTGATTTGGCTCAATGGCAGTTCATTCTCAGTTTAAATGAGTGCTTTCCCTCTTGTTGAAAGTATGACTTTTGAGCAAGATATTGCCATTCAAATCAAAGAGTCATTCCAATGAAATTTAAACCATTTTCTCTTCGAACCCAATTGGGTATTTTGTTGACAACTGGTGGTTTGATGGCCAGCTCAATTGCATGGGGTCAATCCACTGAAGTGAATATCATTTGCTCTGCCCAAGCGGCATGGTGCAGCATGATTGCTGTTACCTTTGAAAAGAGCCAGGGCATCAAGGTCAACATGACCATGAAAGGGTCTGGCGAAGCCATTGCCCAAATCATGGCTGAAAAAGCCAACCCCAAAACTGATGTGTGGTTTGGCGGCACAGGCGACCCTCATTTGCAAGCCGCTGAACAAAATCTGACGCTCGAATACAAATCTCCCACCTTGCCTAGATTGCACGATTGGGCGCAACAACAAGCCAAGCAATCTGGCTATAAAACAGTGGGCATTTACTCTGGCCCCTTGGGCTTTGGTTACAACACCGAGTTGCTGGCCAAGAAAAAATTGGCCATTCCCAAAACTTGGAATGACTTGCTCAAGCCTGAATACAAAGGCGAAATTCAATCTGCCAATCCAGCCTCCAGCGGTACGGCCTACACCATGATTGCGACCTTGGTGCAACTCATGGGTGAAGATCAGGCCTACGAATACTTGAAAAAGCTGCACAAAAATATCAGCACCTACACGCGCTCAGGCACGGGCCCCATTAAAGCAGTCGCACGCGGTGAAACCACTGTGTCCATCAGTTTTGTACACGACGGACCTGGTGAGAAGGCCCAAGGCTTTCCCATTGAAACCATCACGCCGGCCGATGGCACAGGCGCCGAAATCGGTTCTATGTCCATCATGCGAGGCGCGCGCAATTTGGCAGCAGCCAAGCAGTTTTATGAGTGGGCTTTAACGCCGTCTGCTCAGGCTTTGGGTGCGGCTACTTTGCAATTCCAATTGCCCTCACACAAAGAAACCAAAGTCGACCCCCGTGTCCCTGATTTCAAGAAAATCAAACTCATCAACTACGACTACGCCAAGTATGGTCAAACTGCAGAGCGCAGGCGTTTGATCCAACGTTGGGAAAAAGAAGTTAACAGCCTGCCGCAATAATGAATTCAGCGCTGCGCACCCAGCGAGCCTTAACCCTGTGGGTACTTTTGGGCCTGCTTAGTTTTGTTTTGCTGCCGTGGTATTTTCTTCAACAAGGTTCCCTTTGGTCGGCTTTGCCTCACATTTGGGGCAGATCAGAAACTGCCAGTGCGCTCTTGCAAGTGTTGCAGCACGACCGTCCTTGGTTATGGCTTGGGTTTGCAGGGCTCTTCATTTGTTTGTTCGGACTCATCATTCCAGTCTTAGCCCAACCCAAGCGCCAAGGTTTTTTTTTGGTAGCCGGCGCCTTGCTGGGTTTGATTGGTTTGATGGGCAGTGGGTTTGCAATAGGCGCATTGGGTTGGTCATTTGAATTTTTAGAGCAGTGGGCTGGGCCCTTGTCGCAAGGTCAATACGGCATGGGTTGGGGTGCTGCAGGCGTGTTGTTGTCGCTTACCATTTTGTTGGGTGCAGGCTTGGCCCGCTTAGGGTATTGCAGAGGCGATGTGTTCATTGCCAGCGCGGTGGTGGTGTGTGTTGCATTGCTTTCTTTGTTTGTGGTGTATCCCGTTAGTCGTTCTTTGGTGTCGGCCTTTTATGCCGAAACGGGTGAACTCAGCCTGTTGGCCGTATGGGATCGCATTGGTACCCCACGTATTTGGAGTCTTGGGTGTTTCAGTGCTGGCCGTCAATGTGGTGTGGCCTGGAATACCTTGGGCTTGGCCCTGGCCACAGCCACCGGCACCACCATTTTAGGAACACTTATTGCCCTGTGGTCAGAACGCAGTGGCACTCGCATGGGCAAACCCCTGAACGCCTTGGCGCTCATGCCCATCATCACGCCGCCGTTTGTGGTGGGCTTAGGTTTGATCTTGTTGTTTGGCCGATCTGGTTTGGTCAATCAAGCTTTGGAATGGGCTTTTGGCATCCCTGCGACACGTTGGTTCTACGGAGTCTTTGGTGTTTGGTTGGCGCAAATGTTTGCCTTTACACCGATCGCATTCATGATCATGCGTGGTGTTGTTCAGGGTGTCAGTCCTTCTTTAGAAGAGGCCTCGCAAACATTGCGTGCCACGCGCATGCAAACTTTTTGGCACATCACCTTGCCGCTGCTTAAACCAGGCTTGGCCAACGCTTTCTTGGTTGGCTTCATTGAAAGCATGGCTGACTTTGGCAACCCCATTATTTTGGGCGGCCAGT
>CALCBL010000204.1 GCA_937897495.1 uncultured Burkholderiales bacterium | reverse complement strand
AATAATGCAGGGTGCATTTTTCTTGGCGTTCTCGAACATATCGCGAACACGGGCTGCACCCACACCCACAAACATTTCAACGAAATCTGAACCAGAGATGCTGAAGAAAGGCACCTTGGCCTCGCCTGCAATGCTCTTGGCCAACAATGTTTTACCGGTGCCGGGAGGGCCAACCAACAGCAAGCCACGCGGAATTCGGCCACCGAGTTTTTGAAACCTAGCGGGGTCTTTCAAGAAGTCGACGACTTCTTTCACTTCTTCTTTGGCTTCGTCGCAACCTGCTACATCGGCAAAAGTAACTTGATTGGTGTTTTCATCGAGCATGCGGGCTTTGCTTTTGCCGAAGCTAAAGGCACCGCCTTTGCCGCCGCCTTGCATTTGGCGCATGAAATAAACCCAAACACCAATGAGCAAGAGCATGGGGCCCCAGCTGACCAGCAAACTCATGAGCAGGGAACCCTCTTCGCGAGGTTTCACATCAAACTTCACGCCATTGGCAATGAGGTCGCCAACCAAGCCGCGGTCTAAATAGGTGGCAGTGGTTTTGATCCGGCGATCGTCGGTGGTGACGGCTGAAATTTCGGTGCCGCCTTGACCCTCTTGAATGGTGGCCGTTTTGATGCGGTTGCCTCTAACTTCCTCTAGAAAGTCAGAGTAACCCAAGTAACCTGAGCCGACACCCGATCGGTTGTCGAATTGTTTGAATACAGTGAAGAGCACCATGCCAATCACAAGCCATACGGCGATCTTTGAAAACCAAGGGTTGTTCAAGAAGAGCTCCCAGTTAAACGTCTAATGAATGAACATTCTAGACTTTTGAAAGTGCTGTGGGGCCAATTTACCTTGACTTAGCCTTAAAAGTAGAAGGAAATTTGATGTTCTGCGTTGCGATTAAGTCGATTCGGCAGGACTGGGCCTGTTTTTAGGTTCAATTCCCACCAAAAACTGCTCTGAGGATTTGTCTCGGGAAGCCTTGGGTTTGATCGGTTTGACGGTTTTGAAAGAGTCCTTGAACAGCTTCACCAGTTGGCTGTAGCCACTCCCGTGAAAGACCTTCACCACCAAGGCCCCTTGCGGCTTCAGGTGCATTTGAGCAAATTCAACCGCCAATTCAACCAGGTGTGTAATTCTTGCAGCATCCACAGAATCAATGCCCGACAGATTGGGCGCCATGTCAGACACCACCACATCGACAGGCCGATCGCCCACAATGGCTTGAACTTGGGCCAGCACGTCGGCTTGCGTAAAGTCACCCTGAATGAAGTGGACGCCTTCAACGGGCTCCATGGGCAACAGGTCCACAGCCAAGATGGTGCCGTTCAAATCACCCACCGCCGCGCCCCCAGGCGACAGTTTGCGCCGAACATATTGACTCCAGGCCCCAGGCGCTGAGCCCAAGTCAACGACCAGATTGCCTGGTTTGATGAGGCCAAAAGTTTCGTCAATTTCTTTCAGTTTATAGGCCGCCCTCGCCCGATAGCCCTCTCTTTTGGCCAACTTGACATAGGGGTCATTGACGTGGTCGTTCAACCACGACTTGTTGACTTTTTTACTTTTGGTTTTTACTTTCATGATCTTCCGTTCAAGCAGGGATAATAGCGCTATGCCCCAAATTCAATTGACTCCCGCCCAACGCAAGGTTCACCGAGCCGAAGCGCACCACCTCGACCCCGTTGTCATGATTGGCAACGACGGCCTCACGCCTGCTGTTGTCAAAGAAACAGACGCGGCCCTCAAAGCTCACGGCCTGATCAAAATTCGTGTTCTGGGTGACGACCGTGCTGCCCGCGAAGCCATGTACAACCAACTGGCCGATGACTTGAGCGCAGCGCCCATACAGCACATCGGTAAATTGCTGGTGCTTTGGCGCCCCTTGCCGGAAAAGGAAAAATCTGTTTCCGAAGATCGCATGGCCGGACCCCGTGATTTTAAGGTCTTAAAGTACAGCAGTCGCGGTGGCCAACGGCCTGAGGTTAAAACTTTGCGCGTCTTGGGCAATCAGCGCCTGACATCGGGCGGCCAAGTCAAGCGCGCCAAAGTGAAACAAAAGTCGATCAAAAAGCGCAATCAAGCCTAAGCCAAGACAGTGTCCATGCAGACCTCCCAACGTCACATCATTTGCATGAAGTGGGGCACCAAGTATGGACCCGAGTATGTCAACCGCTTGTACGCCATGGTGCGAAGGCACCTCACGGGCGTCTTCAACATGGTCTGCCTCACCGACGATGCCAAGGGCATTCGCAGCGAAGTTCAGTGCTTGCCTATACCTGCATTGGATTTACCGCCAGGCATTCCCGAACGAGGCTGGACCAAACTGGCCTCCTTCACCAAAGACCTGCATGGCCTGACCGGCACCGCCTTGTTTTTAGATGTCGATGTGGTCATTACAGGTAGCCTCGATGGGTTCTTCGAAGTGCCTGGCAAGTTCATGATCATTCACGATTACAAACGACCTTGGCGAATTACCGGTAACTCTTCGGTCTACCGTTATGAGTTGGGTGCACACCCAGAGGTGCTCGAATACTTCCGGCATCATTTTGAAAGTATTCGCCAACAATTCAGAAATGAACAGGCCTATCTCTCAGACTACATGAACCGTCTAGGCCATCTGGCTTACTGGCCCTCAGAGTGGTGCCCCAGTTTCAAATACCACAGCATTCCAAGGTGGCCCACCAACTATTGGACGGCCCCACACATTCCAACCGATGCTCGCATCGTGATTTTTCATGGTGAGTGCAATCCGCCCGATGCCTTGGCCGGCAAGCGCAATCGAAAATTCAGGTTCATCAAGCCAGCGCTTTGGGTGGCCGAGCATTGGAAAGAATAGAACACAAAAAAAGGCGTTGCAATGAACGCCTTTTTGAATGAAGTTGCGCGTTCTTAGATGTAAGACACCGCCACAATTTCATAACGCTTCTCGCCACCAGGTGCTTGAAACACAGCCACATCGCCCTCTTCTTTGCCAATGAGTGCGCGCGCAATGGGGCTGCTGATGTTGATCAAGCCCAACTTGAGATCGGCTTCGTCTTCGCCCACAATTTGGTACTTGACCACCTCACCCGAGCTTACCTCTTCCAACTCGACAGTGGCACCAAACACAACACGACCACCGGCATCCACCGAAGCAGGGTCGATGATTTGAGCTGCAGAAAGTTTGCCTTCGACTTCTTGAATGCGGCCTTCTACAAAACCTTGACGGTCTTTGGCAGCGTCGTACTCAGCGTTTTCACTCAAGTCGCCTTGCGCCCGGGCTTCGGCAATGGCGTTGATCACCCAAGGACGCTCAACGGTTTTCAATTGGTGCAATTCAGCTTTGAGCTTTTCAGCACCGCGAAGGGTAATGGGAATGGTCGCCACTGGGATGTCTCCGTATTTCTTTTAGACGCTCAACATGGCGTGCATTTCTTGAATAGAAATAACGTCCAAATTGTCGATGTATTTCATGCCTTCAACCGCAGCTTCAGCGCCGGCAATTGTAGTGAAGGTGGTCACCCTTGCCAAGAGCGCTGATGTGCGAATGGCTCTGGAATCGGAAATGGCATTGCGGCGCTCTTCCACCGTGTTAATGACCAAGGCAATTTCCTTGTTCTTGATCATGTCCACAATGTGCGGGCGTCCTTCTGTGACTTTGTTAACCGCCTGAACCGCAACGCCTTCTGCCGCAATGGCGGCCGCTGTGCCTTTGGTCGCAAAAATTTCAAAGCCCTGCGCTACCAAATCGCGTGCGATTTTCACAGCGCGCTGCTTGTCATTGTTCTTCACCGTGAGGAATACTTTACCCTCTCGTGGCAGCTTGGTGCCGGCACCCATTTGGCTTTTGACAAATGCTTCGCCAAAGGTTTTACCCACACCCATGACTTCACCGGTGGACTTCATTTCGGGGCCCAGAATGGTGTCTACGCCAGGAAATTTCACAAACGGGAACACCGCTTCCTTGACACTGAAATAAGGGGGCGTGACTTCTTTGGTAATGCCCTGTGATGCCAAGCTTTGGCCGGCCATGCAGCGTGCCGCCACTTTGGCCAATTGAATGCCTGTGGCCTTGGACACATAAGGCACCGTGCGGGAAGCGCGGGGGTTAACTTCCAACACATAAATGACATCTTTGCCGTCAACGTGTTGAATGGCAAACTGCACATTCATCAAGCCCACGACACTTAAGGCGCCCGCCATGGCGGCAGTTTGTCTTTTCAGCTCGTCCACGGTGGCCGCGCTTAAGCTGTAAGGTGGCAAGGAGCATGCCGAGTCACCGCTGTGCACGCCGGCTTGTTCAATGTGCTCCATGACGCCGCCAATGAAGGTTTTGCCTTCAGGGTCGCGAATGCAATCAACATCGCACTCAATGGCGTCGTTCAAGAAACGATCGAGCAACACGGGAGAGTCGTTGCTGACCTTCACCGCTTCGCGCATGTAGCGCTCAAGGTCGCGCTGCTCGTGAACAATTTCCATGGCACGACCGCCCAGTACGTAGCTGGGGCGAACCACCAAGGGGTAACCAAGGGCAGCTGCTTTTTCCAAGGCTTCTGGTTCTGTGCGCGCAGTGGCATTGGGCGGCTGACGCAAACCCAACTCGTGCAACAACTTTTGAAAACGCTCGCGGTCTTCTGCCGCGTCAATCATGTCGGGGCTGGTGCCAATGATGGGCACGCCAGCGGCTTCTAAGCCCAGCGCCAACTTCAAAGGTGTTTGACCCCCATACTGAACGATCACACCCAATGGCTTTTCTTTGTCCACAATTTCAAGCACATCTTCCAAAGTGAGTGGCTCGAAATACAAGCGGTCTGAGGTGTCGTAGTCTGTTGAAACTGTTTCGGGGTTGCAGTTGACCATGATGGTTTCGTAGCCATCTTCGCGCATGGCCAAGGCGGCGTGCACGCAGCAATAGTCAAACTCAATGCCCTGGCCAATGCGGTTCGGGCCGCCACCCAAGACCATGATCTTTTTGTTGGTGGTGGGTTCTGCTTCGCACTCGTCTTCATAAGTGGAATACATGTAAGCCGTGTCGGTAGAGAACTCAGCAGCGCAGGTGTCTACCCGCTTGTAAACCGGCCGAATGTTCATGGCATGACGCTGAGCGCGCACTTCATGCTCGGTGGTTTTAAGCAGTTTGGCCAAGCGGCGATCTGAGAAACCTTTTTTCTTCAAGGCGCGCAATTCATCAGCGGTGATGGCTTGCAGCTTGGTGGTTTCCAACTCAAGTTCAATCTTCACGATGTCTTCAATTTGCACCAAGAACCAAGGGTCAATTTTGGTGAGGTTGAACACCTCATCCACGCTGAGTCCCATGGCGAAGGCATCGCCCACATACCAAATGCGATCGGGTCCTGGCTCGCCCAATTCTTTTTCCAGCACTTCGCGGTCTTGGGTTTTTTCATTCAAACCATCAACACCCACTTCCAAACCGCGCAAGGCTTTCTGGAAGGATTCTTGGAAGGTGCGGCCCATGGCCATGACTTCGCCCACTGACTTCATTTGGGTGGTGAGACGGCTGTCGGCTGTTGGGAATTTTTCGAAAGCAAAACGGGGTATCTTGGTCACCACGTAGTCGATGCTGGGC
>CALCBL010000203.1 GCA_937897495.1 uncultured Burkholderiales bacterium | reverse complement strand
CGTGGACAGGCCGATGCAACCGATGCCATATTGAAACGTTTGCCAGGTCGCCAAACTTTACTGAATACCCTCAGGGAAAAAGATTTAATAGCTGGCACAGTTGTATCAAGCATCCAAAGAACGACTGGTAATCGTTGGTTTTATTTAAAGCGCTTACAGGGGCAATCGCAAGCTAAATTGGTGTGGCGCGATGGTGTGAACGGTGAAGAAAAGTTGTTGGTTGACCCTGAGGTGCTGACCAAAGAAAAAGGCAAGCCTTACGCCATCCAAAGTTTTCATCCCTCACCCGATGGTAAATTGATGGCCTACGGCATGCATGCATCAGGGTCTGAAATTGGCAGTATGTTTGTCATTGATGTAGCCACTGGGCAGTTGGTGGTGCCACCCATCGATCGCGTGCGATTTGCGGGCGCAAGTTGGCGTGAAAACAGTTCAGGCTTGTTTTTCTCGCGTTTGCGGCCTGGTTTTGAAAGTATGAAGTCTACTGAACGCTTTGCCGATACAGGGCGCTATTACTTGGACTTGAGGCAGCCTAATCCCGATCATTTGATTTTCAATGCATCGATGTATCCGCAATTGAAGTTACCGTCTTTTGCGACAGGTGCAATTGCGGAATTGCCGGGTTCTGACATGGCCGCGATGGTGGTTTACTTTGGTGTAGACCGTCGCTTGGCCATGTATGTGGCTAAGTTAGAAGACGTATTGGCCCAAAAAGCGCAATGGCGTGCAGTATTCAACCAATCTGCCGATGTGCGGGAAGTAGATGTTGGGCATGGCTTTGTCTATTTAAGAAGTGCTTTGAATGCACCACGCTTTAAAATTTTGAAGCTGAAAGTACCTGAACTTGATTTGAGCACAGCTGAAACATTGCTGCCAGAATCTGAGGGTGTATTGCGTGCTATGAGCGTGACTCAAGATGCTTTGTATGTCACGCGCAGAGAGGGTGTGAATACATCGTTGTTAAGAATTCAGACAAGCAGTGCAAGTTCACCAGCAGTCCAAAAGTTAAGCTTGCCCCTAGATGGCAACGTCACAGTAGTGGGCAGCCCCGATCATTCAGAACTGGTTGTTGCCATCAGCAGTTGGACGCAGGCATTGCGACGCTATGTGTACTCAGCGGGCTCTGCTCAGTTTGTTCGTTTAAATTTGGCCCCGCCTGTGGAGCCAGTGCAAAAGGTGGAGATTGTGGCTCGAGAGGTTATGGTGCCCAGCCATGATGGTGTGAAAGTGCCAGTGTCCATCATCATGCGTTCCGATGTGGTGTTGAATGGACAGAATCCAACCATCTTGTATGGCTACGGGGCTTATGGCAACACCGAAGAACCAGGGCGAAGTTCGGGTGTGATCACGTGGGTTGAACGAGGCGGTATTTATGCCTTTGCACACGTGCGCGGTGGCGGTGCTTTGGGCAGTCAATGGCACGAGGCGGGACACAAGACGACCAAGTACAACACTTGGAAAGATGGTATTGCAGCAGCTGAGTGGTTGATTGCCAATGGCTATACACGCGCATCAAAGCTGGGTATTTATGGCGGTAGTGCTGGGGGAATTTTTGTCGGACGTGCCATCACAGAGCGCCCAGACTTGTTTGCAGTCGCGGTGCCCTCGGTGCCAGTGCTGGACATGGTGCGTTCTGAGCAACGTGCCAATGGCGTAGCGAATATTCCAGAATATGGCACGGTCAAAGTTGAAGCTGAGTTTCATGCTTTGCTGCGCAACAGTTCTTACCATTCGGTCAAGAACAGTGTGCGATATCCAGCTACCATGTTGATGCATGGTGTGAATGATTCGCGCGTTGATGTTTGGCAGAGTTTGAAGTTTGCATCTCGCTTGGCCGATGCGCAAAAGGGTGCTCAGCCTGTGTTGTTGCGCTTGGACTATGACGCGGGTCATGGATCAGGATCAAGCTCAGATCAGGGCATGCAAAGGACTGCTGATTTACAGGCTTTTATGCTTTGGCAAATGGGTGAGGCGGAGTTTCAGCCTGACTGCTCAACGCTCTGTGCCAAAGAAATCCAGACAAATTAATGTTG
>CALCBL010000202.1 GCA_937897495.1 uncultured Burkholderiales bacterium | reverse complement strand
CCCAAGGCCGCGACACTGAAAGCCAAGTGCTGGCGCGCGCCGTGAAGTGGCACAGTGAGCACCGTGTGCTCTTAAATGGCCACAAAACCGTGATCTTTAAATAGTTTCGAACATCATTCTGAATGCCTATTTTGAATTGAGAATTTGACATGAACGCACTGACCAACATAGATGCGCTGTCTCGCGCAGATCGGCAAGCGCAAGTCGTGCGCGCCTTGAGCGCTGTGATGCCCGCGCACACCTTGCTCTTCACCTTGGAGGACACCGTGCCTTATGAGTGCGATGGTCTGACGGCTTACCGTGAAAGACCCCTTGTGGTGGCCTTGCCCGAAACCGAAAGCCAAGTTCAAGCTGTTTTAAAAACTTGCCACGCCTTGGCGGTGCCTGTGGTGGCCCGCGGTGCAGGAACCGGTTTGTCGGGCGGCGCCATGCCCCACAAACTGGGCGTCACCTTGTCGATGGCCAAGTTCAATCAGATTCTCAAGATGGACCCGGTGTCTAGAACGGCTGTCGTTCAATGCGGCGTCCGCAACTTGGCCATTTCTGAGGCTGCATCAGTTCATGGTTTGTATTACGCACCCGATCCGTCCAGCCAAATTGCCTGCACCATTGGTGGCAACGTGGCCGAAAACTCAGGGGGCGTGCACTGCCTGAAATATGGCCTCACCTTGCACAATGTTTTGAAAGTCAAGGGCTTCACCATTGAAGGCGATGCCGTCACTTTTGGCAGCGATGCTTTAGACACTTCCGGCTTTGATTTGTTGTCGGTGCTGGTGGGCAGCGAGGGCATGTTGGCCATCACCACAGAAGTCACCGTCAAGTTGGTGCCCAAGCCTCAATTGGCGCGATGCATCATGGCAAGCTTCGATGACATTCGCAAAGCTGGCGATGCAGTGGCCGCCGTCATTGCAGCAGGCATCATTCCAGCAGGCCTAGAAATGATGGACAAGCCCATGACCGCTGCGGTAGAAGATTTTGTACACGCAGGTTATGACTTGAATGCCGCAGCTATTTTGTTGTGCGAAAGCGATGGCACACCCGAAGAAGTTGAAGAAGAAATTGGCCGCATGAGCGATGTCTTGCTTGGGTCTGGCGCCACCGCCATCACCGTCAGCAAAGACGAGGCCGAGCGCTTGCGTTTTTGGAGTGGCCGTAAAAATGCGTTCCCTGCATCGGGCCGCATCAGCCCCGACTACATGTGCATGGACTCCACCATTCCGCGCAAGCGATTGGCCGACATTTTGTTGGCCATTGCCGAGATGGAAAAGAAATACCAACTGCGCTGCGCCAATGTGTTTCACGCGGGCGATGGCAACCTGCACCCGCTTATTTTGTTTGATGCCAACGACGCCGATCAAATGCACCGCTGTGAATTGTTTGGCGCCGAAATTTTGGAAACCAGTGTGGCCATGGGCGGCACCGTCACAGGCGAGCATGGTGTGGGCATTGAAAAACTCAACAGCATGTGCGTGCAGTTTTCATCCGAAGAAAATGAGCAGATGTTTGCCTTGAAAAAAGCTTTTGATCCACTGGGTTTGCTGAACCCTGGCAAGGTCATTCCGACACACAACCGATGCGCAGAGTACGGCAAAATGTTGGTGCGCGGCGGGAAAATTTCACACCCAGATTTGCCGCGGTTTTAAACAGCGTGCATCTCTTCAAACCCAGTCTGCGTGCTGGGTTTTTTACTGGCGTGCACCAAAAATTGCCGTGCACACGCGCAAACACGTACTGCCCTCAGCAATGGCGGCTTCTAAATCGGCTGTCATGCCCATGGACAAGGTGTCCAACTTCAAACCGGCCGCATTCAGACTGTCAAACAGTTCTTTGGCTTGACGATGAACAGCACGCGCTGCTAGTTCGTTGGCAGCAGGCTCTGGAATGGTCATCAGGCCGCGCAGTTGCAGATGCGGTAATTTGGCAACGGCTTGTGCAAGCTCAAGAAGTTCTGACGGCGTAACGCCCGATTTGTTGTTTCCCCCATCGACATTCACTTGCAAGCAAATTTGCAATGGCGGCAAGTGAGCGGGTCTTTGCGCTGACAAACGCTCGGCAATTTTCAAACGGTCAATGCTGTGAACCCAAGCAAAATTCTCAGCCACCAACTTGGATTTATTGCTTTGAATCGGGCCAATGCAATGCCACTCCAAAGGCAGATCTGCCAATGAGGCGATTTTATCGACACCCTCTTGAATGTAGTTTTCACCAAACGCCAATTGACCTGCCGCATGCGCTTCGCGCACAGCTTGCGCAGGCATGGTCTTGGACACGGCCAAAAGTTTCACCGCGTCCGATGCTCGGCCGGCCGCCTTAGATGCAAGCTCAATTCGCTTGCGGACTTTCTGAAGATTGTTTGAAACTGTGTCATTCATGGCAACAAGCTTAACAAATCGCACAGCACAAAGGAAATTCAATGGATTGGCAACGCATCTTGCGGGAGGCCCGAAGCCTTGGTGCCTCCGATGTTCACCTCTCTGCAGGTGAGGTGCCTTGGCTCAGGATAGATGGCAAGATGCGGCGCTGGGTCAACCCGCACAGCCCAGCCCATTTGCAAACCCTTCAAGCAAGGTGCTTGTTAGAACTTCTCGACACGCTTCACCCGGGCAGGGTGGGCG
>CALCBL010000201.1 GCA_937897495.1 uncultured Burkholderiales bacterium | reverse complement strand
GAGCCACTTTTTCTGTCAGCTCTTTGAAGCAGTCGCCCCAACGTTTGCGATCCGTTTCGCTGGCCGCGCAATTTTCAACGCTGAAGCCTGGCTGGGTACGGGCTTCGCTGTTGTCTTTCATCCACTTCATCCAAGCTTCACCGTTGTGCTTGGTGACTTCGTTTTTGTAGCCCTCTTTGTATGCCAAAACGCCAACCCATGCCACAGTGGCCATGACGCAAGCTAGAAAGATAAGAAACAAAATATCGGATTTGTTGGGCATGCCCGAATTGACCGGTGCTGCTTGAGCGGTATCGTGTGTGTGAACATTTTCTGTCATGTGAAGAGGTTCCATGAAGATGGCAAAAATGTGAAATACCGATTTGGCATTTCCATACATGTGTGCATCGTATGGAATCGGCTTGAAACGTCAAGCCTTTAATGAAATTAGCAATCCATTTGGTCAATGAAGCATCAGAAACTACAACAATAATGATTCAGTAAGTCAAAAATAAGACGTTTATTCGTTGTTGGTGCTGCGGTGCGCCCAAGCTGTGGTGTGCTTCTCAATGTAGCTAAAAAGCTCGTACATCACCATGGCCATGGCGCCCACCACCACCAAGCCAGAGAAAGCCAAGCCCATTTGCATGGCAGAGCCCGCTGAGATGAGCAAATAGCCAATGCCTTCATTGGCCGCCGTCATCTCGGACACAGTGGTGCCTACAAAAGCCAAAGTGATGGCCACTTTGAGGGAGCCAAAGAAGTAGGGCATGGAGCGGGGCAGGCCCACTTTGACCAAGACATCCCAACGCTTTGCACCCAGAACGCGCAATACATCTTCAAGCTCGGGTTCAAGCGTGGCCAAGCCTGTTGCAATGTTGACCATGATGGGGAAGAAGCTGATCAGGAAGGCGGTCAGGATGGCGGGGCCAATGCCAATGCCAAACCAAACCACCAAGATGGGCACGAAGGCGGCCTTTGGCAGCGCATTGAAGGCCGTCATGAGGGGGTAGACCGCGGCATAAGCCAAGCGGGAACTGCCAATGACGAAACCTAACAAGACACCCACCACAATGGCAATGCCAAACCCGGCCATGGTGACCCAGTAAGTGCGCCATGCATGGGCCGCAATGACGCCGCTGAATTCAACGGTTTGTTGTGCAATGCGGTAGGGGCTTGGAAAAATGAATTCTGAAACTTTGAAAATGGTGCAGATGGCTTGCCAAATGACAAGCGTGAGCACCAGCAAAATCCAGGGTGCGCTTGCTTCTATCGTTTTTTTATTCACAATTCACCTGCTTATGGGTTAGTCACAGCGCCAGTTTTGCGCATGGCACCAATGTGGCCACGCAATTCGTGAACGATGTGGGTGAACTCGGGCGTGTAGGTCACTTCCAGATCGCGAGGACGTGGCAGGTCAATTTCTTTTTTGACCACAAACCTGCCCGGGCTTTTGCTCATGACATAGACCGTGTCGGCCAAGAAAACAGACTCACGCAAATCGTGCGTGACCAAAATGACGTTGAACTTTTGCTCAGTCCAAAGGTCGCGCAAAATGCACCACAACTCTTCTCGAGTGAAGGCATCAAGTGCGCCAAAGGGCTCGTCGAGCAACAACATTTTGGGTTCGTGAATGAGTGCGCGGCAAATGCTGGCGCGCTGTTGCATGCCGCCTGATAGTTGCCATGGAAATTTGTCTTCGTAGCCACCCAAGCCCACTGTTCTTAACAGCTTGCTGGCGCGCTCTGCAAACTCTGCTTTGCGTTGTTTGAACTGGGAGCGAAAGGGCTCGACAATTTCAAGCGGCAGCAAGACATTGTCTAGCGTGGTGCGCCATGGCAACAAGGAAGGCGCTTGGAACGCCATGCCACTGATTTTCAAGGGACCTGTGACGGGCTGACCATCGACAAAAATCTGACCTTTGCTAGGGCGCTTAAGCCCCGTGGTCAGCTTCATGAAGGTGGACTTGCCGCAACCCGATGGGCCCACAATGGCAATGAACTCGCCCTGCTTGACTTGCAAGTTGATGTCTTCAACTGCATAGTGGTTTTGCGCTAACAACTCGTCGTTGTAGGCCAACCAAACATTTTGAAAATCAACGAAATTTGCAGTGGTCAAAACAGGTCGCCTCGTTCAATCAATTACTTTTTAGGTTTTGGCAAGATGTCGAGTTCTTTGGCGCTTGGCAAGAAAGAACCATTCCAAATGTCATCGGCCTTCACACGTGTTTTGGTGTTGAACGCATCAGACACTTGTGAGGCCATGAGGGACAGGCGAGGGCCTCTGATTTGGCCAAAACCTTCTTCACGTGCTGAGGGGCTGTTGATGACGGTGTCGATGGCCAACTGCAAGCGGCGTGTTTCGAGTTCTACGTTGATGATGCCGTCGCGCGCTTTGACATCGGCAATGACAGCAGCAGGATTGTTAATGACATCCTTGGCACCTTTGGTGAAGGCGGCTAAGAAAGCTTTGACTGCGGCTGGATTTTCTCTGATGATTTTGGGTGATGCAATGATGGCGTTGCCATAGAGCTTGACGCCAAATTCTGGGTATTGCATGACAACCACATCATCGGCTTTGACGCCGCGGGCTTCGATGTTGAGCAAAGAGGTGAAGGTGAAGCCTGTGATGGCATCGACGTCGCCGCGAACCAGCATGGTTTCACGCAGTGGGGGGTCCATGGCCGTCCAAGTCACATTGCCAATGTTGTTGGCTTTTTGGAAGATGGGGAAAGCACGGCGACCTGCGTCAAAAACGGGTGCGCCTAATTTCTTGCCTGCCAAATCGGCTGGCGTTTTGATGCCAGATTTTTTGAGCGCCATGACCGATGCAGGCGTGTTGTTGTAGACCATCATGATGGCCACAGGTTTGTTGGGTACTTCGGGGTTGTTGGCGTGGAATTCCATCAGGGCTGCCAAGTCTGCAAAACCAATGTCGTAACTGCCAGACGCAACGCGGGTGACTGCGGCGCCAGAACCGTTGCCTGCGTCAACCGTGACGTCGAGCTTGGCATCTTTGAAATAACCCTTGGCAACAGGCGTGAGGAACAAGGCAGAAGGGCCTTCAAAACGCCAGTCGAGTTGAAATTTGATGGGTGTGTTTTGAGCTTGTGCCAAGCCAAAAGCGCAAGTCGCTAACAATGCGGCCGTGGTCTTCAGTAGGAAACGTTTTTTCATAGGAGCTCCGATTAAAAAAATGAGATTAATTGTGTCAAAGGACTTAGCAATATCGATGCCATTATGAAGTGCATGAAAAGGCACATTGTTGCATAAACTGTATACAATTTATGCCTCTTTGAGCCTCGGTAAAACCCTTGCACGCCCCAAAATGGCTCGGAATCAGTTCAGAAGATCCAAAAGAGTGCGTGAAATAACTTGGGTCGCTTTTCGCAAATCTTCTAAATTCAGTCGTTCATCCGCCCGTTTGGCGTGAGATTCTAAAACCGTGCGAGGGCCCGCACCATAAATCACGCCCGGAATGCCTTTTTCTACATACAAGCGAACGTCTGTGTAAAGGGGCGTTCCCATGGCAGGAATGGGTTCACCAAAAATTTCGCCGCCGTGTTTCTGAATGGCTTGCACCAAGGGCGCATTGCCTGACAGGGGCTTCATGGCATGAGCCATGAGAATGCGTTTGATGTCAACACTGACCAAGGCATCAGAAGACCGGCCTTGGTTAAAGTCATTGACTGCATCTGCAATGACCTGGCGAATGTTGGCTTCTACTTGCTCAGGAATTTCTTCCGGAATCATGCGGCGGTCTAGTTTGAAGCTGACTGTGCCGGGCACCACATTGGTATTGGTGCCACCTTCAATGCGGCCCACATTCAAATAGGGGTGATTGATGCCTTCAACTTTCGAGCTGATTTGTTTGTAGAGTTTGTTTTGCGCATACAGGCTGCTCAAAATCTGAACGGCTGCTTGAAGCGCATCGACGCCTGTGTCGGGAATGGCCGCATGGGCCATCTTGCCGTGAACAGTGACTTCCATTTGCAGGCAACCATTGTGTGCTGTGACCACTTGATAGCTAAAGCCTGCTGCAATCATGAGGTCGGGGCGTGTATGGCCTTTGTCGAGTAACCAGCCAGGCCCTTTTTCGCCGCCAAATTCTTCGTCGTAGGTGAAATGCAATTCAACATTGCCTTTGAGTGCCAAATTGTTTTTGGCTTGCAATGCCTCGACGGCGCGCAGTGCAAAGGTGAAGGTCGAAAAATCACATTTGCTCACTGCTGTAGCGCGGCCAAACATCTGGCCATTTTCAATTTCAGCGCCGTAGGGTGGATGCGTCCAGCCTTCTCCGGGCGGCACCACATCGCCATGCGCATTCAAGGCAATGGTTTTGCCTCCTGCTCCGAAAGGTCTGCGCACAATGAGGTTGGTGAGGGACGTCAGTCCATAAGCTTTGACCTCGGCTTCAGGTACCGGAAATTGTTCGGCGACATACCCTATTTTTTTTAGAAGCTCAGTGGTTTTTTGGGCATGGGGTGCGTTGTTGCCCGGGGGTGTGTCAGTCGGCACTTGCACCAAGGCTTGCAGAAACTGAACTTGTTCATCGAAGTGCGCATCGATCCATTGATCAAGTTCTTGGTAAGTCGAAAGTTGGATGGTCATTTTTTTAAATTCAAGCGAGTTGGTGCATGACATGTTCAAACGCATCAATGCAAAGTTGCATGTCATCGGTGGTTGAAGATTCCAAGGGGTTGTGGCTGATGCCACTGTTTTCGCCGCGCACAAAGAGCATGGCCTGGGGCATGACTTCATGCAGCTTCATGGCGTCGTGGCCCGCGCCACTGGGCATCACAAAGCGGGGCACGCCCATGTCTTTCAAGGCGTTCTCCCAGCGCGCTTGCCACTCAGGCGCGCTTGGCGCTGCTGGTGCTCTAAGCGTTGCTTCACGGTGGCAAACAAGGCCGCGACGATTGCAAATTTCATCGAGCGCGTTCAACACATCTTTTTCTAAGGCGTCGCGCTGAGGGTCAAGGGGCGCGCGCATGTCCATCGAGAACGTGCATTTGCCAGGCACCACATTGATCGAACCATTGGGCACTTGCAGTTGGCCAATGGTGGCCACAGAATCGCCGTCTGCAGCGGCGCGTTTTTCCATGTACAGGGCCAACTCGGCCACTGCGCAAGCAGCATCCCGCCGGCGGTCCATGGGCGTGGTGCCTGCATGACTGGCCATGCCCACCATTTCGCACACATAACGCACGCTGCCATTGATGGAGCTCACAATGCCCAAGGGTAAATTCATTTCATTGAGCACAGGGCCTTGCTCAATGTGCACTTCAACGAAGCCCACATAGTCGGCAGGCTTGCGTTGAATGTTGGGAATCTCGTTTTCATTCAAGCCTGCTTTTTTCATGGCATCGCGCATGGAGATGCCATTGGCATCGACCTGTGAAAGCCAATCTGGATTGAACTGCCCGACCAAAGCGCCAGAGCCCAAGAAGGTGGCTTTGTAGCGCTGGCCTTCTTCTTCTGCAAATGCCACGACTTCAAGACCAATGGGCAAGCGTTGCTTTGCTTGTGCCAATTTTTGAACACAGGCAATGGGCACATAAATACCCAAGCGCCCATCGTGCTTACCGCCATTGCGAACGGTGTCGAAATGGCTGCCAGTCATGAGGTATTTGGCGCCCGTCACGCTGGGGTGATAACGGCCCACCACATTGCCCACAGCATCGACATAGACTTCGTCAAAGCCGGCCAATTTCATGGTGCTTTGGATGCTTTGTGAGCAAGCCATGTGGGCGTCTGTGAGATAGGTCACAGTCAGTTGCCCTGCTTCTTTGAAACCAGGGTCGCTGTATTGCGACAAGTCTTCTTGCCAATCCCAAACTTGCTGACCTTGAAGCGGGTGGCAATTGGTTTTGTCGTTCAAACGAATTTCAGCAATTCGGTGAATGTTGCGCAGGCATTCTTGCAGCTCAAAATCTGGGTGACCGTTTAGGCGTCTTTCAAACGTGGCCATGATTTGGTGTTTGTTGAGGCCCAGTCCGCGCGGTCCTCTGACGGCCAAAATAAAGGGCCATCCAAACTTTTGATTGTAGGCAGCGTTGAGGCTTTGAATTTTTTCAAACTCAGCAGGGCTGCATTCAGTGAGGCCCGCTTTGCTTTGCTCGTTGGTAGATTCTGTGGTCAATTCTTTGCGCACCATGGCTTTGCCTGCCAGCTCGGGGTGAGCGCGAATAAGACTGACTTGAGCATCTCTGCTGGCATCTTTGAGCACCAGCGCCATGCAGTGTTTCAAGTGCACCCAAGACGCAAAAGGGCGGTGCTTGAGCGCGCCTTCTGCAATCCATGGCGAGTGTTCATACAAACCATCTAAGAGTTGCATGGCCTCTTGGGGCGAGGCTGTATTGAGTTGTTCTAGGCTAAGTGTCATGGTGTGTAGGGGTGGGTGGTTTTCCAATGGCGCGCAATGTCTAAGCGGCGGCAGACCCAGACATGATCGTGAGCTTGGATATGGTCTAAAAATCTTTGAATGGCGGTGATGCGCCCAGGCCTTCCTAGCAACCTACAGTGCATGCCGATGCTCATCATTTTGGGACGGTTCAGGCCTTGTGGATTGCCTTCTTTGTAGAGCGCATCAAAAGTGTCTTTCATGTATTGAAAAAACGGATCGGCATGCGAATAACCTTGAGGCAGTGCAAAGCGCATGTCGTTGCAATCTAGGGTGTAGGGCACGATCAGCTGAGGCACCACTTGGCCATCACTTTTTTCGACCTTCATCCAAAAAGGCAGATCGTCGCCGTAGTAGTCGCTGTCGTATTCGAAGCCGCCAAAGTCTGCCACCAAGCGGCGGGTGCGGGGGCTGTCGCGGCCGGTGTACCAACCCAAGGGCCTTTCACCGCTGAGTTTTTGCAGGATGTCCATGGCCTCGGCCATGTGCGCGCGTTCGGTGGCCTCATCGATGTTTTGGTAGTGAATCCATTTCAAACCATGGCACGCAATGTCGTAGCCCAATTCTTGAAATGCAGCCAACACATCGGGGCACCTTTGAAGCGCGGTGGCCACACCAAATACGGTGAGGGGCAGTTTGCGCTGTTCAAATTCACGCAGCAAGCGCCACACACCTGCACGCGAGCCATATTCATAAATGCCCTCCATGCTGATGTGCCGATCTGGGTAAGACGCGGGGTTGAACATTTCTGACAAGAATTGCTCAGATCCTGCATCGCCGTGAAGCACAGAATTTTCGCTACCCTCTTCGTAGTTCAAGACAAACTGCACCGCCACGCGGGCTTGGCCGGGCCATTGCGCATGGGGTGGGTTTCGGCCGTAGCCTTTGAGATCGCGGGGATAGGCGGCAGTGGAATCGTAGACGGATGCGTTCATGTCAAGGCCAATGAAATATCGTGGGTGGGTATTTTTTTGTCAAAGCTCAAACTGTTTTCAACAAAAATCAAATGTTCTTCCATGAGCCTTGCAGCCAAGTCGGCGTCTTTCTTGGCCATGGCATCGACAATGGCTTCGTGCTCATCGGCAGAGTGCTGTGCTGCATTGCGCGATTGGTACATGAGTGTGATGAGTGCGCAGCGTGAAATGAGTTCGCCTAAACTTTGGGCCAAGACATGGTTGCCCATGAGTTCGGCAATACGCACATGAAAATCGCCTAGCAACTCTGTTCGGCCGTGCACATCTTCTTGTGCAACGGCTTCTTTCTCTTGTTTGGTGTGCGCCTTCAAAGCGCGAATTTTGGCGGGGGTGATGTCGCGCACAAATTCGCGTGTCATTTGAACTTCGAGCATGCGCCGTACCGCAAAGACTTGCTTGGCTTCAGAAGCAGAGGGTGCGGCCACAAACGCCCCCCGGGCAGGTTCCATGCGGATCAATCTGTTTTGAGACAGCTGAAACAAGGCTTGCCTGACCAAGGTTCTGGAAACGCCAAAATGAGTGGCCAACTTCTGCTCAGCCAATTTGGAGCCGGGCATGAGCCGATGCTCGACAATGGCTTTGGTTAAAGCGCTCACAATGGCGTGGGTTGAAGATGTTTCCATGCGGAATGATGATAGCTTCAAAAGCCAAAAGTGTATACACTTTCAGTCGACCAATTCAAGGAAAGATGCAACATGGGTTTGAGTACACACGTTTTGGACACCATGCATGGCTGTCCCGCGGCGGGCATGCAGGTCAGCCTGTACACCACGGAGGGGCAATTTGCCACGCTGGTGAAAAGTTTCACATTGAACGCAGATGGGCGCAACCCTGATGGCCCGCTTTATGACAATGCCAGTTTGCAAAAAGGCACTTACCGCTTGGTGTTTGACGTGGCGGGTTATTTCAAGGCCAAGGGCGTGAAACTGCCAGAGCCTTCGTTTTTGAACCAAGTGAGCTTGGATTTTGGGGTGGCCGATGTCTCCCAGCACTACCATGTGCCGCTCTTGGCCAGTCCATGGAGCTATTCAACTTATCGCGGCTCTTAAATTCCTATTTATTTGTAACTGAAGTGCCCCTTGAGGGGTGGTAAATCAATAAAATCAGTTTTTGTCCAGAACCAAACCAATCCACCCCATATGAGCCAAGTGACCAATACAGTTCGTTTTGTGCTTGACGGCAAAGTCGTTGAAGCCCAGGGCGCACGCCGCACCACCACCGTTTTAGATTACCTGCGCGAACAATTGCATCGCACAGGCACCAAGGAGGGTTGCGCTGAAGGCGATTGCGGGGCTTGTGTGGTCATGGTGGGCTCATTGAATGCATCGGGCCAAGGTGTTGACTATGTGCCGGTCAACAGCTGCATTCAGTTGCTGCCTACCTTGGATGGCAAGTCGGTTAAAACAGTTGAGAGTTTGAAAAAGCCCGACGGTACTTTGCATCCTGTGCAACAAGCCATGGTCAACTGCCATGGATCTCAATGCGGTTTTTGTACGCCTGGCATTGTGATGAGTTTGGTCAACTTGGTGCAACTCAATTCTTCTCCCAATCGTCAAGATGTGAGTGACGCACTCAGTGGCAACCTGTGCCGTTGCACCGGTTATGCCCCCATATTGGATGCGGCTGCCAAAGCTTGCAGCAACAAGTCGGCTTTGAAGCTTGACGATGCGGCCGATGTGCCCTTGCTGAAAGACATTCAACGCGCGTCCACGCCCACACTCAGTTTGGAAGGCGACATCATTGTTCAGCCTGTTGTTCGCACACGCAAAGGCAATGAGTTTGTATCACCCGCAACCATTGCCGAAGTAGCCGACTATTTGGTCAAGCATCCCACGTCTACATTGCTCGCTGGCAGCACCGAAGTGGGCTTGCAAGTGAACAAACAATATTCACGCCCCGACCACATTGTGTATTTGGGCAACGTGACCGAACTCAAACAAGTCAAAGACACACCTCAGGCTTGGCACATTGGCGCGGTGGTGTCACTCACGGAAGTCGAAACATTGGTGGCCAAGGCTTACCCTGATTTTGCAGAAGTGCTGCGTCGTTTTGGCTCGCCCCCCATTCGCTCTACCGCCACTTTGGCAGGCAACATTGCCAACGGTTCTCCCATTGGCGACACCATGCCTTGCCTCATGGCTTTGGGCGCCACTCTGACACTGCGTCGTGGCGACAAAACGCGCACTGTGTCTTTGGATAAGTTTTATACCGGTCAAAAACAAACTGTGTTGCAAGCGGGTGAATTCATTGAAGCGGTGGTGTTGCCCAAGCCACAAGCAGGCCAAGTGTTCCGTGCACACAAAGTGAGCAAGCGTTTTGAGCAAGACATTTCTGCCACGTGTGCCGCCATCTCATACACCCTGAAGGCTGGCAAGTTGAGCGGCGTGAAGTTGGCGTACAACGGCTTGGCCCCTTCGCCTTGCCGAGCGCCCAAACTAGAGGCCGTGTTGGAAGGCAAAGCGCCTGCCGATGTGAAGGAATCCGATTTAGATGTCGCCATTGCCGCCAGTTTTGTGGCGCGAGACGGCTTGCGTGCCACATGGGCCTACCGTTCATTGGTAGCGCGCAATTTGGTCATTGATTTCATTGAAGAACAAACTCAAACAACCACGGAGGTGGCTTAAATGAACGCGCCTATTTCTTTGCACAATTTGTTGCCCGTATCGGGCATTCAGCAAGGCACCGATGTCATTCATGAGTCTGCACATTTGCATGTGACAGGCAGCGCCACTTTCACCGACGACATGCCTGAGCTGGCTGGCACTTTGTATGCCGCCCTCATCATGTCGCCCGTTGCCCACGGCGAACTCATTGGCGACGGCATTGACCGCGACGCTATTTTGAAAGAGCACGGTGTGGTGGCGGTTTACACAGCCAAGGACATTCCTGGCGAAAACAATTGTGGCCCCATTGGTCACGAAGACCCATTCTTGGCTGTCGGCAAGGTTGAGTTTTTGGGGCAAGCAGTGGCTGTGGTGGTGGCACGCGAAATGTTGTATGCCCGCGAAGCCGCGCACAAAGCCAAAGTGTTGGTCAAAGAATTGCCACCTATTTTGACCATTGACGAAGCCATGGCGGCGCAAAGTTTTGTCATGCCGGCCAAGGGCATTACGCGTGGCAATGCATCAGAAGCCATTGCCAAGGCCCCTCGCAAAGTAAAGGGCAGCACCGAAACCGGACAGCAAGAACAGTTTTACATGGAAGGCCAAATTACTTACGCGGTGCCGCGTGAAGATGGCCAACTCACTTTGTATTCGTCAACCCAACACCCTGATGGCAATCAGCGTGAGGCTGCTGCTGCTTTGAACTTGAGCACCAACGATGTTGAAGTGATTTGCAGGCGCATGGGCGGCGGCTTCGGCGGCAAAGAAGGCAATGCCAGCATTTTCAGCCAGAGCGCTGCGCTGGCTGCATTCAAATTGCAAAAGCCTGTTAAGTTGCGTGTGAACCGCGACGACGACATGATGATCACGGGCAAGCGCCACGATTTCCGCATTGATTACGAAGTGGGCTATGACGACGAAGGACGTATCTTAGGCGCCGACATCACCTTGCTGTCGCGTTGTGGTTACAGCACCGATTATTCGGGTCCTGTGAACGATCGCGCGTGTTTGCACATCGACAACTGCTACTTCATTCCCAATTTAAAACTCATCAGCCACCGCTGCAAAACCAACACCCAAAGCGCCACGGCCTTCCGCGGTTTTGGCGGCCCACAGGGCATGTTTGGCATTGAGACCATCATCGAGCAAATTGCCAATGACATTGGCAAAGATCCTTTAGATGTTCGCATGCTCAACATCTACCAAGACCCCGCTGTGTCTGGCAATCCCGCCACCATGGTCACGCAATATGGTCAGACCATTGCTGACTGGGTGGGCGACAAGGTCATTACCCAAGTGGCCACAGAGGCCAAATACCGCGAGCGCCGCAACAGTGTCAATGCGTTTAACAAAGTCAACAAACGTCGCAAGCGCGGTTTGGCTTTGGTGCCATTGAAGTTTGGCATCAGCTTCACCGCCACCATGTTGAACCAAGGCGGCGCTCTGCTTAACATTTACATGGACGGTTCGGTCAGTGTCAACCATGGCGGGACTGAAATGGGTCAGGGCCTCAACACCAAAATGGCGCAAGTGTGTGCCGATGGTTTGGGCATCGATTTGTCCTACGTTCGCGTGACCGGCACCGACACCCAAAAGGTGCCCAATGCATCTGCCACGTCTGCATCAAGCGGTGCCGACATCAATGGTGCTGCCATCATGAATGCAACGGCGCAAATGCGTGCTCGATTGGCGCCAGTGGCTGCCAATATGTTGGGTTGCAAAGAAACCGAAGTGAACTTTGCCAACAACATGGCCCACGGCGGTGGCAAGTCGGTTGAATGGACGGCTTTGGCGAAACAAGCTTGGATGGAACGTGTGGGCTTGTCTGTAGCAGGTTTCTACATGACGCCCGAAATTAAATACGACTTTGCAACCCTCACGGGCCATGCCTTTTATTACTACTGCTATGGCGCATCTGTCAGTGAAGTTGAAATTGACACACGCACGGGCGAGTATTGGGTCAAGGCCGTGGACATCGTTCATGATGCCGGCAAAAGTATCAACCCTGCCATCGACAAAGGCCAAATTGAAGGCGGCTACGTGCAAGGCATGGGCTGGCTCACCATGGAAGAGTGCATTTGGGACAAGAAGGGCAAGTTCCTCACGCATGGCCCCAGCACTTACAAAATCCCAGTTGCTGGCGACATTCCTGAGCACTTCAATGTGACTTTGTTTGACGGTAGCAATCTGAAGCCAACACCGTTTAATTCAAAGGCGGTGGGCGAGCCCCCATTGATGCTGGCCTTGTCTACTTTCTTTGCATTGCGCGATGCAGTCAGTGCCAGTGCCGACCACCAAACTGTGGTTCACATGAGTGCACCCGCCACGCCAGAAAAGATTTTGATGAGCTGCGAAAAAGCCAAGGCGGCGGTTTAGATCTTCAGTCCTGCCCCTCTGTCAGGGTGTCGAGTTGAAAATGACCGCTCTTGTGCCAAAGCCAAACGTCTGAGTAGACCACCTTGCCCATGTGGGCAGGGACTGGATAGGGCGCTGCTTGGCGAACAGTTTTCTCTATTTCTCGCATGACTTCGGGCGCATGGCCAGGCGCTCTGACCCAGTAGGTGCGTGTCACTTGGCCTTGCTTGTCAACTTCGACATCCAAAACGCCCACAGCGTAAAGCATGGGCGGCATGCGGCCCTTGAAGATGCGAGCGCCATTGAGTTTGTAAAGGTGTTTGGCGGCATCTACTCTGTATTCTTTGGCAGTTCGAGCATTCGAAGTGGGCAATTGGGGTTTGACAGGCACAGAGGGCAGCGCAATGGGCGCCGCTGGTTTGACAGGAGCGGGCGCTGGTGTTGGCGTTGGTGGCGGTGTCATTGCTTGTGGCGGCCTTGGTGGTGGCGTACTACAACCCGTTAGCCACAAAGCAACAATGCACGCAGTACAAGCCAAATGTGAAGATTTTAGAAAATGGGCGATGGCATGAGTCATGGGTCTATGGCCTTCAAAACAACATGTGCCATTCTGTCACTGTACAGTCTGGTTTAGAAGCATTGAATTGAAAGTAGAAGCAGGTGCATTGGTTTTCAGAATTGACATTGAAGCTGGCGCAGATGCCAGCCATTTGGATCACGGTGCAACAAGCCCAAGGCTCGGTGCCGCGGGAAGCAGGCACTGTCATGGCTGTTTTTGCCGATGAGTTTTTGGGCACGATTGGTGGTGGACACCTTGAATTTGAAGCCATTGCCGAGGCTAGGCGCTGCTTGCTTCAGCCTGCATTGTCTAGTTCATTGCCGCTTGAAAAAAGATTTGCGCTTGGTCCTAGTCTGGGGCAATGTTGTGGTGGTGCCTTGGTCTTGAAGTTTGAGCACGTGACGGTAGCTGATCATGTTCGCCTTCAGGCTATTTTGCATGCACAAGCAGCCGAACGATTTCTGCCTTTGGCCTTGTTTGGCGGAGGCCATGTAGGCAAGGCCTTGGTCAAAGTCTTGGCACCCTTGCCCTTTCATGTGAGATGGATCGACAGCCGAGACGAAATTTTTCCAAGCGATGTAGCACACCAAGTTGTGTGCGAACACTCCAACCCGGTGCATGCTGCCGTATTCGATTTGGTGCCCAACAGCCGCGTTCTCATCATGAGTTTCAGCCATGCAGAGGATTTGGACGTGGTGGCAGCCTGCTTGCAACGCCTGCGAGATCAAAAAGACCTGCCCTACATTGGCCTCATTGGCAGTGCCACCAAGTGGGCCACTTTCAAGCGACGCCTTGCAGAGCGTGGCTTTTCCGAAGCCGAGTGTCAACAAGTGACATGCCCCATTGGGGTTCCAGGCATTGAGGGAAAAGAGCCTGAAGTGATTGCGGTTGCCGTTGCAGCCCAACTTTTGCAAGCCTAAAAATTGTATACACTTCGGTAAACAGTTCGGAGCCGCATCGATGGAAGCGTATTTGCTAGATTGGGTTAATTTGCTACTGCGGTGGGTCCATGTGATTACCGCGATTGCGTGGATAGGCTCGTCTTTTTACTTTGTTTTCCTAGACAACAATCTTCTGAAGCCCAACTCGCCCGATTTGCTGGAAAAAGGGGTAGATGGCGCAATGTGGGCCATTCATGGCGGTGGTTTTTACAACCCCCAAAAGTACATGGTGGCGCCCAAGAAAATTCACACCAAGTTGCACTGGTTTTATTGGGAAAGCTATTCCACTTGGATCAGTGGCTTTGCCTTGTTCACGGTGATGTATCTGTGGAATGCCAGCACCTACCTCATTGACAAATCACTGATGGACTGGTCGCCTGCTGTAGCCATCACGGCAGCGCTGAGTTTCTTTGTGGTTTTTTGGTTCGTTTACGACGCCATTTGCCGCGTATTTGGATTTCGCAAAAACGGTGAATTGATTGTGGCCACACTCATGCTGTGTGTGGTGGCTTTCGCCTCATGGTTGGCTTGCCAATTGTTTGCCGGCAGGGCCGCCTTTTTGTTGGTGGGCGCCATGATTGCCACGGCCATGAGTGCCAATGTGTTTGTTTGGATCATTCCTGGCCAACGCAAAGTTGTTGCGGCCATGACTTCTGGCGAAAAGTACGACGCCATGTCCTTGGCCATTCACGGCAAGCGCGGCAAGCAACGCAGTGTGCACAACACCTATTTCACGCTGCCCGTGATCTTTGCCATGCTCAGCAACCATTACAGTTTCTTGTACACGCATCCACAGCGCTGGCTTATTTTGTTTGTGATGATGTTTGCGGGTGCCTTGATTCGCCAGTTCTTTGTGCAACGGCATGGCTACCATTTAGGCCGCGCTCGCAACCCTTGGCCTTTTGCTGCAGTGGGTGTCGTTTTGATCGTGGCAGTTATTGTGGCCATGGCGCCTTGGGGCGCAAAGAGTGTTGCCAAGAATGAACAGTCTCCGGCTGCTACTTTTGTGCAAGTCAAATCAGTGATAGACCAGCACTGCCTCAGTTGCCATGGTGCGCAAGTTCAAATGAAAAATGTTCGTTTGGACACGGCCGAAAGCATCAAGCTGCATGCTCAAAACGTGTACCAGCAAGTGAGTGTGACCCAGCAGATGCCCATGAACAATGCCACAGGCATAACGCTCGAAGAAAGACAACTTGTGGCCAGTTGGTATTTGGCTGGGGCCAAAGTTGATTGAGAACGGCATTAGCACTTGGATTTTCAAAAAATCACTTGCCTTGAAAGTTAATTTTTTTCTGTAATTCGGAACAAATTTCAATGATCTCATCAAAAGAAGGCTGCTTGAATGAGAGCAGTCCATCTTCAAGCATTGCAGCATAGTCCAGCTTGAGTGCCTGTAAGGCGCCATCTTCAGGTACCAATTGAATGCCACCAGAAACGGCTATTTCGTAATCGATCCAAACTTTGTTGGCATCTTTCTCAGCAAAGAACATTGATTTGTGTTCTGCAACATTTTTTGCAAGTTGCCAGTCGGTTATTGCTGTGTTTGCGTGCCCAGATTTGGCCATTGCAGCCAAGTCGTACCAATGGCGTGAGTAGCGTTCACCGCGCAGACGACCTTGCAAACTGTAGACGTGCGCGGCTGTCGCTTTTTCCCAAAAGGTACGCTCTGCTCTCATTACCAATGGCTGCGCAGTCGGAAAACTAATCTCCTTAATCGCAGGCGCCATGTCACAGGCGACCATTTGATGCTGGTGTGGCTCGCCTGTTGCACGACCACCAAACTCTAATTGGATGGTGGATGCTGCGTACCCAGTGCCAAGCTTGATGGGGGTGTAGTTGAGTATGAGCTTTTCGTTTTCTTTGCCTACAATCGACAAAGTGGCTTTGACGCCTTCTCTTTTGATCGCTGATTCCAATACGGGTTGGACGGTATTCTTGATCCAGTTTGGCAGCCGATCGCGCACAGCATCCGTGATTTTTTTGGCCTGACTGGAAGATGCTGGAATTGGATTACCTTCGCGCAGGAGGTCGGGTACCAACTCGCGGATGTCATAGGTTAGGTCAACATCTTCTGAAAATCGGTCGACGATCTTGTAGGCCTTGGACAATGATGTGCCGCCCTTGAATGTCAGCTTCTTTGCAAGCGCTGATTCGTAGATGGCAGACAAGGACCATACCACCCAAGTGTCTTTTTCCAATAAATGAGGAGGGCGGCCCGTAGATGCAGCTGCAACCTCTAGCGCTTCAGATTGATCTTCGCGACTGAGGGTGAACCACGACTCAGACAACAGTGGACTCACTTACTGCAAGGGCCATCCAGCTCGGTAAAGATGATCTCGCTGAGCGCATAGCTTCACATTCATGAACTTCAAGCTTGATGCGCAATGTTTTCAAAGCCAAGGAGGCTTGTTCAGGACCCAGCCACAAAAGCGCTCGAATGGCTTTGCCGGCAGGGCGTTTGCCCATGAACATTTGCCAACGTGTGCCATGCTTGAGCTCAATCTCCCGACGCCCTAATTGCAGTCGACGCGATGGCCCTGAGGTCAGATAGACCTCTCGAGTTGGCACCTGTGTGGTCAAACCGAAAGCATTGGCTTCTGCAGCGCCGCTTGCCACTACAACTTCGCCGCTTGTGGCTTCAATTGCTTTTAAAAGGGATTCGCTTGAAGGGGGGCGCTCACCAAAGCGGCCTTGAACAGGGCGGGTGTAAACCCCACGGCCAACCCTCAAAAGTTGTCCTTCTTGGGTCAGACGCTTAAGGGTTTGATCAATCGCGGCACGAGTGCCCAAGTGCAGAAACTCTTTAGGCGAAAGTAGTCCACCCTCAGGCAGGGGCTTGGCGACAGAAAGGATGGCTTGGGCGAGTTGGCTCATGATTGATTTCAATATGTCAGAAGCTTAACCTATTTTCTGACAAATTGGCAAGTTAGAGGCTAAAAGAGTCAATGTCCTGCAGCAAGCTGTAACGCAAACTTGTTGTGTCGTTCAATCAGATTGCCCAGGTCTACGCTGGCCAACTGACCCTCACTGACCACCACTCGGCCATTGACCACGGTGTAAGCCGCTGGCGCACTGGCACAGAGCATCAAGCTTCCAACGGCATCGTGCACAGCACCGCCCGCAAAACTCAAACTGCGCAAATCAAACAAGGCCATGTCTGCGCAAAATCCAACACTCAGTTGACCGATGTCTTTGCGACCCAATACCTCAGCACCGCCACGCGTGGCCAAACGCAAGGCATCGCGCGCAGTCATTTCCATGGGCGCCGTGTCGCAACCAAAAATGGTTTTGCCTTCAGCATTCACTTGCGGACCCTCAAGTGATTTTCTAAGCCGCGCTAACAACATGGCCTGACGCGCTTCGTTCACCATGTGGGCCGCATCGTTGCTGGCGCTGCCGTCAACCCCCAAGCCCACAGGCACACCTGCTTCAATCATTTTGCGAATGGGTGCAATGCCACTGGCCAAGCGCATGTTGCTGCACGGGCAATGTGCAATGCCCGTGCGAGTGGCCGCAAAAAGCGAGATGCCTTCATCGTCCAATTTGACGCAGTGGGCGTGCCACACATCGTGTCCCAACCAGCCTAGGTCTTCTGCGTATTGCGTGGGTGTGCGATTGAATTTCTCTAAGCTGTAGGCAATGTCATGGTCGTTTTCTGCCAAGTGGGTGTGCAGTCGCACGCCATAGTGTCTGGCCATCTCTGCTGACAAACGCATGAGGTCTTGGCTGACGCTGAAAGGCGAGCAGGGGGCTACTGCCACTTGGGTCATGGCACCATGAGACCCATCGTGGTAGCGCTCGATCAATCTCTGTGTGTCTTTCAGGATGGCATCTTCTTGCTCCACAACGCGATCGGGCGGCAGGCCACCCTTGGATTGGCCCACGCTCATGCTGCCGCGTGTGGCCACAAAACGCATGCCAATTTCTTGGGCTGCCGCAATGCAATCGTCTAATTTGACGCCGTTGGGGTAGATGTACAAGTGGTCACTGCTGGTGGTGCAACCCGATAACAACAATTCAGCCATGGCGGTTTGGGTGCTGGCGTAAATCATGTCGGGTTGAAGGCCAGCCCAGATGGGATAAAGACCTTGGAGCCAGCTGAAAAGCTCGGCGTTTTGAACAGCGGGTATGGCGCGCGTCAAGCTTTGCGACA
>CALCBL010000200.1 GCA_937897495.1 uncultured Burkholderiales bacterium | reverse complement strand
ACAATTTGAAGGGATGCTTGGGCTCTGCCGTATCCTCGAGATACCACGCCTACCCTGAAGCCCTGCTTCACAAGACGCTGAACAAGGGCCATGGTGAGCGGTGTTTTACCGCCGCCGCCCACCACGACATTGCCCACCACAATGACCGTGGCATTGACGCGATGTTGCTGAATAAACCCCAAGCGGATGGCCACTTGCCTTAGGTACCATGCAATTTGGTAGATGACTTCAAAGGGCCAAAGCAAGTAGGTAATGGCATTTCGGTTGCGCCAATACTTAGGAAGTTGTTGCAACCACTGAATCATGATGGGTTGTTCAAGGCTTGTTGGCTTGCGAGGAATTTTGAGTTGCAAATGCTATTTTGACAACACCATTCATTCGGGCAGCCTCCAACACATTGACCACCGATTGGTGGCTGGCTGATGCATCGGCTTTGATGATCAGTGCCGCGTCAGTTTTGCGCAGTCCAGCCAAGGCCGTGCTGATGTCTTGCAAAGTACGCCCTTCAATTTTGGCGCCGTTGACGGCATAAGTGCCTTGCGAATTGACAACCACCACCCAAGACGGTGTGGCGTCTGTCGAGCCCTGAGCATTGGCAGCAGGCAAGCTGACATTCATCTCATTGAACCGCGACCAAGTGGTGGTGAGCATTAAGAAAATGAGAACAACCAAAAGCACATCAATGAAGGGAATCAAATTGATGTCGGGTTCAATGGCCGTGTTCTTTTTAAATTTCAAAATGAACTCATTCGAAGATTGTTTTTAGTCACGCATGGCTGCCAAATGTCTGGCAAACCGTTCAGAAGCCCATTCCATCTGCAAAACCAAACGGTCTACTTTGGACTTGAAGAAACGCCACGCCATGAGGCATGGAATTGCAACCATCAGGCCGAGTGCCGTGTTGTAGAGCGCTACGGATATGCCATGCGCCAGTTCTGTAGGCTGTTGTTGTCCGGGAGTTTGTATTCCAAACAGCTCAATCATGCCAACCACAGTGCCCAACAAACCCAATAAGGGAGATGCAGAAGCCAATGTGGCCAAGGCGGTCAGGTAGCGCTCTAAACCTTGCGCCGCCATCCGACCTTCCATTTCCATGCTCTCGCGAACATCTTGGTGGCTGGCATTGGGGTTGAGAGACAGTGTTTGTAAGCCGCTTGCAAACACTGGCCCAACAGCGCCCATTTTGGCTATTTCTTGGATGCTTGAGTCGCTAGGGAAACCCTGTTGGGTACTGTCGATGGCGCGTTGCAAAGCCTGCTCAGGCAAGACCTTGTTGGTTTGCAAGGCATAGAGGCGCTCCAAAATGATGGCGAGCGCAAAGATAGAGCACGCAATGAGCGGCCATATGGGCCAGCCTGCTGCTTGTATGATGCTGTACAAAATCAATCTTTCTACTTCTGGTTTCAGTTTTGATTATGGCCGATCAAATTGTTCTTCATTTCTGTGGATAACTTTGTGAAGAACATGGCACATGCAGGCTTGTAAACCGCATGAATGCTGGGCTTTATTCCGTTGCCCATTTTTTAGACAGTAAATTTTGTAATTAAATCAATGGCTTACATCTCCCCATGCCTGTTAGGGCGGCACTGTCAGGGCGCAATGCAAGTAGATTGCAAGCTGTGGATGGATTGACCCAGAAAAGACAAGCTCTTGCAACTAATATGGCCCTGCGAACCGCGAAAAATAAGGTTTTTTCATGACGCGAATAGATTCTGAGCCACGTGTTTGGTCGGTTGGGGCACTTTGCCTTGCAATTGCTGACACCTTGAATGCCAGGTTCAATCCTGTGGCGGTCAAGGGGGAGATATCTGGCTTCTCAAGGGCGGCCAGTGGCCATTGTTATTTCAATCTCAAGGATGAGAGCGGGCAAATACGCTGTGCCATGTTCAAAAGGGCCGCCAGTGCTTTAGGTTTCATGCCGAAAGATGGCGAAATGGTGGAGCTTAGAGGCAAGCTGGGGGTGTATGAAGCGCGGGGAGATTTGCAGTTGGTTGTGGAAACCATGCAAAGAGCAGGTCAGGGTGATTTGTTCGCGCAGTTTTTAAAACTCAAAGCCAACTTGGAAGCCGAGGGCCTGTTTGATGCTTCGCGCAAACGAGATATTCCCGCTCAACCACGAGCCATTGGTGTCATTACTTCACTGGGCGCAGCTGCTTTGCATGACGTTGTCAGCGCATTGCAAAGACGTGTGCCCCATATTCCTGTGATCGTGGCGCCGGCTTCGGTACAAGGCATCAACGCCCCTTCAGAGTTGCTGCAAAGTTTGAAAAAGTTGGTCAGTTGGCAGGGGCAGTTGCCCCAGGCATTGCCCAACTCATCGCCTAATTTTTCCGCGATGCCCCTGTCGATCGATGTCATCTTGATGGTTCGCGGTGGTGGTTCGATGGAAGATTTGTGGGCCTTCAATGACGAAGCCTTGGTAAGGGCTGTGGCGTCTTGTCCCATTCCCATCATTTCAGGCGTTGGCCACGAAACCGATTTCACTTTGACAGACTTTGTTGCCGACTTGCGAGCGCCTACGCCAACAGCTGCAGCCGAATTGGTTGCGACCGAAGGCGCTCAGCTTTTGGCCGATTGCCAGCTTCTGCAAAAGGCACTTGCCGATGCGCTGACCACCCACCTAGACCGCATGAGCCAAAGGCTAGACTGGGTTGCCAATCGGCTAGGCCGCCCATCGAGCCGGTTGAAGGATCAAACCGCTCGATTGATGCGCATGCACCAGTCGCTCCAATACGGATTTAAATCGCAGGTACAAGCCCAAAAGCAAATGCTTTCTAGACATTCAGAACATTTGCCAAGGCTTCTTCAGCAAAACCTTCAGTTGCACCAGCAGCGCAACTTGAACATGGGCACCCGATTGGGGCTGCTCGACCCGCACTTGGTTTTGGAGCGTGGTTATGCATGGCTAACCGATGACAAGGGCCGGGCCCTCACGCATGTCAGTGACTTTCAAGCGAACCAATCCGTCACGGCCAGCTTGGCCGATGGGCAAGTGAATCTGCAAGTCAAATAGCGCTTTGACTAGAGGGCCCCATGTCAACCCCAGACATGCTGTGCCTATTGCATGGAATTCACAGACAAGCAAAGCCGATCGACCTACAATAGCCGATTGGATTTTTACTGCACTTTAACGAGGAACTCATGGAACACACCCTGCCAGCATTGCCCTATGCCATTGACGCATTGGCTCCCAACTACAGCCAAGAAACTTTGGAATTTCACCACGGCAAGCACCACAATGCTTACGTTGTGAATTTGAACAATTTACAAAAAGGCACTGAGTTCGAATCAATGTCTTTGGAAGAAATCATCAAGAAATCCAGCGGCGGTATTTACAACAACTCTGCTCAAATCTGGAACCACACCTTCTTCTGGAATTGCATGAAGCCTCATGGCGGTGGCGAGCCCACCGGTGCTCTGGCAGCTGCCATCAACGCCAAATTTGGCTCTTATGCTGCTTTCAAAGAAGCTTTCGTAAAAAGCGCTGTGGGCAATTTTGGTTCAGGTTGGACTTGGTTGGTCAAGAAAGCTGACGGCAGCGTTGACATCGTCAACATGGGCGCCGCAGGCACACCTTTGACAACGGGCGACAAAGCCCTGTTGACTGTAGACGTATGGGAGCACGCCTACTACATCGACTACCGCAACATGCGCCCCAAGTTTGTTGAGACTTTTCTGGACAAATTGGTCAATTGGTCTTTTGCAGAAGCCAATTTTGCTTAATTGAACTCAGGGTGGAATCAGTCGTTTCTGATACCACCCTTGTTAAAAAAAAATAGCCCAGTGCATTGCCCTGGGCTTTTTTGTTGAAAAATCAGATCATCTAATCATCATGCCGCCATCGGCCACAATGGTTTGACCGGTGATGTACTTGCCAGCGGCGCTGGCCAAGAGAACCGCAATACCGCCAATGTCATCTGGCTCGCCAATTCGGCGCAGGGGCGTTTCATTTTCGACCATGCCCGCTTTCACGGGGTCGTCTGTCAAGGCCTTGGCAAAGGCCGTTCGAATGAGGCCTGGTGCGATGCAATTGACGCGGATGTTGTCGGGTCCCCATTCCACCGCCAAGTTGCGAGCCAATTGCATGTCGGCGGCTTTGGAAATGTTGTAAGCGCCAATGACCGCTGAACCATGCAAGCCGCCCACCGACGAGACCAGCACAATGGCGCCATCCCTTTGAGCTTTCATGTCCGGATAGACCATGGTGCAGAGCCACGAGCTTGACAGAACGTTGTTGTGCATGACCTTGTTAAAGATTTCATCGCTCATGCCCGTGGTGGGGCCATAGTAGGGGTTGCTGGCGGCATTGCAAACCAAGATGTCAATGGGGCCCCAAGCATCGCGGGTTTTTTGCACCAAGTTCTGCAGCTGTTCTTTGATGGCAATGCTGGCGCTGATGGCCATGGCCGTGCCGCCTTCCGCTTCAATTTCCTTGACCACGGCCTCACAGGCTTCTTGCTTTCGGCTTGAGATCACGACCTTGGCGCCGGCCCGCGCCAACTGAAAGGCGATGGATCGGCCTATGCCTCGACTGGCGCCTGTGACAATGGCCACTTTGTTGTGTAAGTTGAACAGCTTCATGGGGCTCCTTGGTGGATTGGCTTGATTTTAAAAAAAGTAGTTTGCCTGCAAGAATCCATTTGAACTGTCGTGCGTGTGTCAGCGAGAATAGGGCATGGATCGAATTCAAACCCTTGTTTTAGGAGCCGGCGTGGTGGGCTTGGCCGTGGCACGTCAGTTGGCACTTGAAGGCCGTGAGGTGCTGCTCTTGGAGGCGGCAGATGCTTTTGGCACAGGCACCAGCTCGCGCAACAGCGAAGTCATTCACGCAGGCATTTACTACCCCGAGGGCTCCTTCAAAGCCAAACTTTGCGTACATGGCCGAAAATTGCTGTACAGCTATTGCCAAGAACGCCACATTCCCCACAAACAGTGCGGTAAATTGATCGTGGCCACCTCTGCATCCCAAGTTGCCCAATTGGCTTCCATTCAAGCCAAGGCCGATGCCAATGGCGTTTTGGGCGCCGATCAATTGAGCTTGTTGTCTGCAACCCAAGCGCAGGCCATGGAGCCGGCCTTGCAATGTGAGGCCGCGTTGTGGTCTCCTGGCACAGGCATTATTGACAGCCATGCCTTGATGCTGAGTTACTTGGGCGATTTTGAAAATGCAGGCGGCATGTTGGCCCTCAATTCTCAATTTTTGTCGGCCCAAGTTGTGCACGAGGCGGGACAAACGCAGTTCATTGTTTGCACTGCAGATGGCACAGAACTCTTAGCCGACCAAGTGATTAATTCAACGGGACTGATTGCCCCGCAGGTTGCGCGTCAGTTTGCGGGATCCAATTTGGCGCCACTGCCTCTGGCTTATTACGCCAAGGGCAACTATTTCAGCCTCACGGGAAGATCGCCCTTTTCAAGATTGATTTACCCGGTTCCAGAGGCGGCAGGTTTGGGTGTGCACTTAACTTTGGACATGGCAGGCCAAGCCAAGTTTGGACCCGACGTGGAGTGGGTCGAATCGCCCGATGATTTGAGTGTCAACCCCAGCCGAGGTGATGCTTTTTATGCCGAGGTTCGCAAATATTGGCCTGGCCTCAAAGATGGCGCTCTGATGCCTTCGTATGCCGGCATTCGGCCCAAAATCAATGCGCCCCATGAGAAGGCGGCCGACTTTTGCATCATGGGGCCAGCGTCACATGGCGTGCCTGGATTGGTTCACTTGCTGGGCATTGAATCTCCTGGTCTGACCAGTTCCTTGGCCATTGCCAATGAAGTTTCGCAGGCCCTGAAACACTGAGCTTGGTCAGCCCTTAACCCTGAGAGATCTGCTTCAGTGCCTTGGCCACTTCATGAACCAAGGCAGGTCCTTTGTAAATGAGACCTGTGTAAATTTGCACGACATCGGCGCCCGCCTCAATTTTGCTGACGGCATCGTAGCCACTCAAAATACCGCCCACGCCAACGATGGGAAACTGTGGGCCGAGGTGCTGACGCAACAAGCGAATGACGCGGTTGCTTCCCGCCAAAACAGGCGAGCCCGACAAGCCACCGGCTTCATCACAGTGCGGCATGCCTTTCACTGCATCTCTAGACAAGGTTGTGTTGGTGGCAATCACGCCATCCATTTGGTGTTTAACAAGACTTTGGGCAATGACGGCGACCTGCGCATCGTCTAAGTCGGGGGCTATTTTGAGAAAGACAGGCACGCGTTTTTGATGGGTGTCTGCCAATGCCTTTTTGCGCTCATTCAAGGCAGACAAAAGTTGGTCGAGTGCCTCATCGGTTTGCAAGGAGCGCAGGTTCTTGGTGTTGGGACTAGAGATGTTGACTGTCACATAGTCGGCATGCTCATACACACCACTCAAACCAATGAGGTAATCGTCGGTGGCCCGTTCAATGGGGGTGCTTGCGTTCTTGCCAATGTTCAAGCCCAGCAATCGGCCTTGACTTCTGAACTTTGATTTTTTCACATTGGCCACGAACGCATCGAGCCCCTGGTTGTTAAAACCCAGTCGGTTGATCAAAGCCTTGGCGCCTGCCAGTCTGAACATGCGAGGCTTGTCGTTACCTGGCTGCGGCAAAGGCGTGACTGTGCCCACCTCAACAAAACCAAAGCCCATGGCACCTAGGCCATCTATGCATCTTGCATTTTTATCAAGTCCTGCCGCCATGCCCACGCGATTGGGAAAAGTAAGGCCAGCCAATTGAACGGGGTCGGCAATCCAAGGCTGTCGATAGGCCCGGTCCAGAAATGTATTTTGCGTCTGGGCCAACTGATTCAAGGTGAGATCGTGGGCCGTCTCAGGATCTAAGTTGAATAAAAAGGTGCGCGCCAGTGGGTAAAGGTTCAGGGACATTGGATAATCTCATTCAATTCAAGCATTGTCTCAAATAAACCCTATGAATCAAGACGAACTCAAAGCCCTGGTCGGTCAGGCTGCGCTTCAATATGTCGTGCCTGGCCAAATTGTGGGCGTTGGAACAGGCTCAACATATTGAAG
>CALCBL010000199.1 GCA_937897495.1 uncultured Burkholderiales bacterium | reverse complement strand
ACTTGGCCGCTTGTTTTTGACGCCACCAACGGGGCACCATGCCTAGAACGCCCACGACCAAGCCTAGCGCAAAGGCCGTTAAAACAATGAGCACCATGGGCGAGCGCCATTGGGTACCAAAGAAAAAGTACACCTTGGCCTCGTGCTGGTTGTTCAGCGCAAAGGCAAATAAAGTAAAAAAGACAGCGGCGTTCAGTGTCCACTGAAGCAGCTTGAGAAATTGTTTCATGAATGGCCTCAGACAGCCTTGTCATTCTAAGGCGATGGCATGCCAAGACAACAAAAAAGGCCCTTCAAGGGGCCTAATTATTAAGTGCTGGTTTGCTTCAGCTCAGTCTGACTTGCCGTGCAGTACGTCCAAAGAGCCTTGGTCTACGGCTTCTCGCAATGCTTTGCCAGGTTTAAAGTGGGGCACGCGCTTTTCAGGAATTTGCACGCTTTCACCAGATCGGGGGTTGCGTCCCACGCGGGGAGGGCGGCGGTTAATGGTGAAGCTGCCAAAGCCACGGATCTCGATTCGATGGCCTTTGACCAAAGCTTCGCTCATGGCGTCTAGCACCGTTTTGACGGCAAATTCAGCGTCACGGTGCGTCAGCTGCTCAAAGCGGGCAGCCAAAGCTTCAACGAGGTCGGAGCGGGTCATTTAAAAGCGATTTTGCAAGAGGCAAAGAAAAAGCCTCTGGCTCAGCCCGAAATGGGCCAAGCAAGAGGCTTTGATCTTCAGCAGGTCATTCCGCTGAATCGTTGTTGTCCAACTTGGCACGCAACAAAGCGCCCAAGCTGGTGGTGCCAGCGTTTTCGCGTGAAGACTGTTGGCTGAGTGAGGCCATGGCTTCACTTTGATCCGCAGCATCTTTGGCCTTGATGGACAACTGGATGTTGCGTGTCTTGCGATCGACGTTGACGACCACTGCAGTGACTTCGTCGCCTTCTTTGAGCAAGCTGCGAGCATCTTCCACGCGATCGCGTGAAATTTCGCTGGCGCGCAAATAGCCAATGATGTCTTCGCCCAAATCGATTTCAGCGCCGCGAGCGTCAACAGTTTTGACTTTACCGGTGACGATTTGGCCCTTGTCGTTCAATGTGACGAAAGTGGTGAAGGGGTCGCCGTCGAGTTGTTTGATGCCCAAGCTGATGCGCTCGCGCTCAACGTCGACTGCCAACACGATGGCTTCAACGTCTTGACCCTTCTTGTAGTTGCGAACAGCGGCTTCGCCGGTTTCGTTCCATGACAAGTCGGACAAGTGAACCAAACCGTCGATGCCAGCGGCCAAGCCCACGAACACACCGAAGTCGGTGATGGACTTGATGGGGCCCTTGACGCGGTCGCCACGCTTGGTGTTTTGAGCGAAGTCTTGCCAAGGGTTGGCACGGCACTGCTTCATGCCCAAGCTGATGCGGCGCTTGTCTTCGTCGATTTCCAAAACCATGACTTCGACTTCGTCGCCCAATGACACGATCTTGGAAGGTGCCACGTTCTTGTTGGTCCAGTCCATTTCAGAGACGTGCACCAAGCCTTCGATGCCGGGTTCGAGTTCGACAAACGCGCCGTAGTCGGCGATGTTGGTGATCTTGCCGAACATGCGGGTGCTTTGTGGGTAGCGGCGGTTGACGCCCATCCAAGGATCGTCGCCCATTTGCTTGAGGCCCAAAGACACACGGTTTTTCTCGGTGTCGAACTTGAGGATCTTGGCGGTAATTTCTTGACCGGCTTGCACCACTTCGGAAGGGTGACGAACACGGCGCCATGCCATGTCGGTGATGTGCAGCAAACCATCGATGCCGCCCAAGTCAACGAATGCACCGTATTCGGTGATGTTCTTGACCACACCATGAACCACGGAACCTTCGCGCAGGTTTTCCATCAGTTTGGCGCGCTCTTCGCCCATGGAGGCTTCGACCACAGCACGGCGTGACAACACGACGTTGTTGCGCTTGCGGTCCAACTTGATGACCTTGAATTCCATGGTCTTGTTTTCGTACGGTGACAGGTCTTTGGTAGGACGTGTGTCAACCAATGAACCTGGCAAGAAGGCACGGATGCCGTTGACCAACACAGTGAGGCCGCCTTTGACTTTGCCGCTGGTGGTGCCGGTGACGAATTCGCCGGATTCCAAAGCTTTTTCCAATGACAACCATGAGGCCAAACGCTTGGCTGTGTCACGGCTCAAAATGGTGTCGCCGTAGCCGTTCTCGATGGAACCGATGGCCACAGAAACGAAATCGCCAACTTGGACTTCGATTTCGCCCAAATCAGATTTGAATTCTTCTAGGGGGACGTAGGCTTCAGATTTGAGGCCGGCGTTAACAACCACAAAGTTGTGTTCGATGCGAACAACTTCAGCGGTGATCACTTCGCCAGTGCGCATTTCGGTGCGCTTCAGTGATTCTTCAAATAGGTCTGCAAAAGATTCTGACATTCAAGTTCCTAATCCACAAAAAGGTCTGACGACAGCACCATTGCGTCGTTAACAAGGCTAATTGCGGCGGTTGTGTGCGTTTTCACGCGGGTTAAGTTGTTGAACCACAAGGCCAGTGCGCAAGCAGCGCGGATGGAGCCTTGTGGGCCGGTTCAAGTCTGCTGTTTAAATTCTTTTTAAGTTTGAAATTAAACAGGGAAGGCTTGTTTGCTTTGCCACCAGTCAAGGACCTGAACCACCGATTGCTCGATGCCCAAGTCTGAGTTGTCTAGCAGCATTGCGTCTTGTGCTGGCTTTAAGGGCGCCACGCTGCGAGATGTGTCTCGTGCGTCGCGAGCCTCTAAGTCAGCCCTAAGATCGGCGATTTTAGCCTGAAAACCTTTAGAAATCAATTGCTTATGGCGCCTCTCGGCTCTTTTTGCGGCACTGGCAGTCAAAAACACCTTCAAAGGCGCACCAGGAAAGATCACGGTACCCATGTCTCGGCCGTCTGCCAAAAGGCCTGGCAGGCGCTGAAAGCTGTGTTGAAGCGCCACCAAAGCCACCCGAACGGCCGGCAAAGTGGAGACCTTGGAGGCGTTCATGCCGCCTTCTTCGCTGCGAATGGCATCGGTCACATCTTGGTTGTCTAACAAAACTTTGTCGCCGTCAAAACGGACGGGCAACTTTTCGGCCATGGCGGCAATGGCTGTTTCGTTGTTGCTTTCCAAACTCAGGCCTGCCTGCAATGCGGCATAGGCCGTCACGCGGTAAAGGGCGCCTGAGTCGAGGTAGTGGTAGCCCAAACGCTGAGCAACAAGGCTGGAAAGAGTGCCTTTGCCGGACGCAGTAGGGCCGTCGATGCAAATCACAGGAATGCGTTCTGCTGACGTTTGGGTCAAAGAGAACAGCGCTTCGAAATAGTCTGGAAAAGTTTTGGCCACGCACTTGGGGTCTTCAATTCGGACTGCTTTGTGATCGGGGTTGAAAGCCGCCAATGAGAAGCACATAGCCACGCGGTGATCGTCATAGGTGTGAATGCTTGCAGCCCGCCACTGACCTGCTGGCAGGGGATGAATGCGCAACCAATCGGGGCCTTCTTCCACTTGTGCACCCAATTTGCGCGATTCTTTGGCCATGGCCGCAATGCGATCG
>CALCBL010000198.1 GCA_937897495.1 uncultured Burkholderiales bacterium | reverse complement strand
ATCTCATCCCCATCGACTGGATTTTGAGTTTGAGCTTGTGCAGCCTAACGGTTGGCGCGCAAACTTGGCCTACCAAGCCCATTAAGCTCATCACATCTGCCGCACCGGGCGGCATTGTTGATATTTACGCCAGAAGGCACCAACCCCATTTGCAGGCTGAGCTAGGTCAGCCCATCATGGTAGAAAACAAGCCTGGTGCATCAGGTGCTATTGCTGGCGATGCCGCTGCCAAATCCGATGCCGATGGCCATACCCTTTTCATGGGCAGCCAAAACGAGTTGGGCCTTATTGGGCAGTTGGGTGTACCGGTTCGCTACGACCCCGTCAAAGACTTTTCAGTGGTGGGCCTCACCATTGCAGGCTACCCCATCTTGATGGTCAACTCGCAGTTGGGCATTAAGACAGTGCCAGAGTTGATCGCCTACATGAAGGCCAAAAATACCCCCGCCGATTGCGGTGGCAGCGGAACAGCCACCGTCGGACACTTTGTCTGCGCTGCGTTTGCTGTGCGCACGGGCAACAAAATGCAATATGTGCCCTACAAGTCAAACGTAGCAGCCATGACAGATGCCGCTTCTGGGCAAGTTCAATTGGTCTCGGCTTTTTACAGCGAAGTAGCGCCCTTCATTGCAACCGGCAAACTCATTCCCTTGGGTGTGTTTGGCGCCAACCGATTGCCACTTCTGCCCAACGTGCCCACCATGGAAGAGCAAGGCCTGAAAGATCTGGAATTGCAAAGTTACACGGTCTATGCCGTGCCCACTGGCACGCCTGTGGCAGCACAGCGCAGACTCAATGCCGCCATTTTGAAAGCAGCCAATCACCCTGATGTGATGGACAAAGTCAAACTTGCTGGCGGTGTTTACTTTGACATGAACCTGGAAGAAACACAGGCCTGGCAAAAAAGGATTCAAAGTCGCTGGAACAACATTGTTCAAGAGACCGGTATCAAGCTAGACAAATAAATCTTGATCAGTACATTGCTTGCTTGGCGCCTGGTCACTTCTTAGTCTTGGCTTTGCGAGCGGTTTTCTTTTCT
>CALCBL010000197.1 GCA_937897495.1 uncultured Burkholderiales bacterium | reverse complement strand
CTACGCCGCACCTACAGGCACCCCTGTTATTTCAGTGGCAGATGGTGTGGTTGTAGAAAGCGGCTTTTCTGGCGGCTTCGGCAACATGGTGGTTGTGCAACACAATGCCCGCCAAAGTACTGTGTATGCGCACCTCAGCAAAATTGGTGTGCGCAAAGGTCAAGCAGTTAAGCAAGGCGACAACTTGGGTGCAGTAGGCGCCACAGGTTGGGCCACCGGACCTCATTTGCATTTTGAGTTCCGCATCAATGGCCGCCACGTTGACCCCCTCACGCTGGCCCAACAAGGTTCGTCTGAACCTATCTCTGCGGCGCTTCGTCCACAGTTCAACCAACGTGCGCAATACGCCCGTTCACAGTTGATGGCTGCGGCGCAAATGCGCCAAGGCAACGTTCAATAAATTTCACCTTTGGCAGGGGCCAGGTTGACCTCCTCCTCGCCCCCTCTTTCGCCACCCTCCCCACCGATCGCAACGGTGAATCAAGATCACTTGCAGTACTACATCGGTTTGATGTCTGGCACTTCGCTCGACGGTGTCGATGGTGTGTTGCTCCAATGGCAAGATGGCGCTCCGCGTGGCGTTTCGGTTGAACATAAGGTGTCTCCTTTTTTGTTATCAGACACGCGCCAACTGAAAGTTCTGCAACATGTCTTTCAGCCATTTGACGCCGAATTTCGCGCAGAACTTCTCAGTCTGAATACACCCGGCAACAACGAGTTGCATCGCGCTGCATTGGCTGGCAATCGCTTAGCAAGAGCCTATGCCAAAGTGGTTCACGCCTTGCTGAATGAAAGCGGAAAGCAAGCCAATGACATTCATGCCATTGGCGCGCATGGTCAAACTGTGCGTCACCGCCCACTTGAATTTGACGCAGACCCCAGCACGGGCCAAAGCGCAGTGGGCTATACCTTGCAACTGAACAACCCTGCCCTTCTGGCCGAACTCACTGGCATTGATGTGGTCGCTGAATTCAGAACACGCGACCTGGCTGCAGGCGGACAAGGCGCACCCTTGGTGCCAGCGTTTCATGCAGAAATTTTTGGCGCCAGCACACACACTGTGGCCGTTGTAAACATTGGCGGCATTTCCAACATCAGCATTTTGAAAAGTGCTTCCAAGCAAAACTCGATTGACGCGGCCAACATTCCCAGCCCCCTCATTTCTGGTTTTGACTGCGGCCCCGGCAACGCACTCATGGACCATTGGGTTCATTTGCACCAAGGCCAAGACTTCGATGCCAATGGCGCATGGGCTGCTCAAGGACAAGTCATGCCTGCGCTGTTGCAAAGCTTGTTGGCAGAGTCTTACTTGCATCAAACGCCGCCCAAAAGCACGGGCCGCGATTTGTTCAACCCCACTTGGTTGCAACAACATTTGCAAACTGAATTTGCGGCTGTCGATGTACAAGCCACGCTTTGCGAATTCACAGCACTGGCCATTGCTAACGATTTAAAACGTCATGCACCTGATGCGAAGCAACTTTGGGTATGTGGTGGCGGTGCGCTGAATGGCCACCTCATGTCGCGCCTGCAAGCGCAGGTGCCTGGTGTGCAGGTGGCATCAACTGAAGCACACGGTTTGCCCCCTTTGCAAGTGGAAGCAGCAGCCTTCGCGTGGCTAGCCGCCAAAACCATAAAGCGAGAAACAGGCAGTCTAGAAAGCGTCACGGGCGCTCGAGGCGCCCGTGTGTTGGGAGCTATCTACCCAAGATAGCCCTAGATCAAACTGAATGGATCAGGTTGAGAAAGAGGA
>CALCBL010000196.1 GCA_937897495.1 uncultured Burkholderiales bacterium | reverse complement strand
ATAAAGTTTGGGGCCTTTAAGGATGTCCTTCAAAAAGACAACCTTTGCATACGCATCGTTGAGTCAGGTTTGATTTTGTAGAAACAGTTTGATCCTCCAGATCCCTAAAAATGATTGGTAATTACCACTGAATTTGATGCATGCTACTAAACTGATCTGTCCACAAGCGCAATCCTGGTCGATCGCGATTTTCTACGCCAATCACTTTTCCCTGCTCATCTAGCAATTCTCGGTTGACGGATGGATATTTTTTGAGATAGGCCGCATCCTGCGTCATGATGAAGTACTGATTGCGATTGACAAGATTATCGCGATCGAGATCTTGAAACTTGTTGCGATAACCTAAACCGAGTTGTTCCGCCTGAGCCTTCACCACCGGATACAGGTTGAGGTAGGCGTTGGTGATGTGGACAATGATGAAGCCCTCTGGCTTGAGATGAGACTTGTAAATTTGAAAGGCTTCTTGTGTGAGCAGGTGGATGGGTACGGAGCCACCGGTGAAAGCGTCTAGCACAATCACATCGTATTGAGTTGTTGGTGGCAAACGCTCCATTTGCAGGCGCGCATCGCCCAGGATGATGCGCAGATCATGTGCCTTAATGGTAGACAGATTGTCAAACCATTTTTGAGCCACGCGCACAACTTCTGGGTTGATTTCAAAGTAATCAAATCGATCTTGCTCTCTAGCGTAGCTGGCCAAAGTGCCCGCGCCGAGTCCGATAAGGCCAACATGCAGTGGTTTATTGTTTTGATGCAGATAATTGAATGTTTCTCCCACACCACTTTGAGGTCCGTAATAGGTGGCGGGCTGATTGCGTTTTTCTGCACTTTGAAATTGCAGGCCGTGGGTTATTTGGCCGCTGTAGAAGGTGCGGTAGTTGTGCTCAGGATGCTTTGGGTATTGGCGTTCGGTTACTGAAACTGTGCCGTAAAAATTACGCGATTGGTCAAGAGCGACACTCACATAGTCGGTGCGCGGATCAACACGCCATTCAAAGGGGTCTTCAATGAACATGAAGAAGCTGAAGAACGTCACAAAGGCCGCCCCTACCCAAGCTTGCTTTGTAGGGTGCGCAGTCCAAGCAGCCTCTGCAGAAGCATCGGGGGGTACCCTGTTGCTTCCACCCCATTCGCGCCTTAGCACAGCAAAAGCTAAAACGATACTCAGGCTCAGTGCTATTGGCCATTCGTGGTATTCATCGAAGAAATTGGTTGCAAACAAGGAAACAAACAAACCACCAAATGCACCACCGATAGACATCCATAAATAAAATTCTGTCAGGTATTGCGTGTTGCGCGGTCTTTGCCGAAACAGCTCGCCATGGCACATCATGCAAACCAAAAAAAGCAAGGCGTAATGCATGAGACGCATTTCTGAAACACCATAATCCCATTCCAAGTCAAACAATGTGGGAATTTCTTTGCGCCCTGTGGTGACTAGCAATGCTGCCATTGTGAGAACTGCAGTCAAGGCTGGTCGATACCAACGGGGATGATCAAAAGTCAGCACAAAGGTTAAAAGATAAAGTCCCAATGTGGCAATCCACAGGCTAGGTTCGGGAGCGATGTTATGCCCCACCTGATCGGTGGCAGTAATGAAAATCAGCGAAGCAAGAGCAGGCAAGAAGAGCCAGCGCATGCGCATCCACCAAGTCACTTCTGACTGGTTTTGTATTTCCTGGGCTAACTGAACAGTCTGCTGCTCGCTCGTCTTTTGTCCCCAGCCTAATGCAATGGGCAGGCATAACAGGACAAACAAACCAAAACCCCAGCCCCACCAATTGCTGATTTGCTGTAAATCAAACCAAGGTTCGAACAGATATGGAAAAGACAGCAATGCAGCAAATGAAGATCGGAAGAGCACAC
>CALCBL010000195.1 GCA_937897495.1 uncultured Burkholderiales bacterium | reverse complement strand
TGGTGGTGAGTTTCAGTAATTTCCATGAAATACTCCAAAGAAAAACATGCCCTTTCGGACAATTCGGGATCACCACTTTCTTGCGAACATGGCCTGCATGCCGGATCACGCCAATAAATAGCTGTAGACCGGAGAACTAGCTCCAATCATCAATTTCCGCTAAATTGGTCAACCTGAACTACTCAGTTCGCAATCCGGTTTCTCGCTCCAATTGAGCGGCCACTTTAGGCTCAAACCCCTTAAGGCGGCGAATGATCTTCGTCGCCTCATCGGGCTCTTGCCTATCAACATGAACCCGTGCCAGCTGATACCAGCCAAACGGACTCATGGGCTGCAGTTCGGTGTTTTTCTTGAGAGCGACAACCGCTTCATCAAAGCGGCGCTCTTGAATCAGGACCAGGGCCAGGCCGTACCAAGCCCGATCCATTTTCGGTTCGATCTCGATGGCGCGTCTAAACGCAGGCTCTGCTTCTTTGGAGCGTTGGTTTTCTTCCAGCATAAATCCCAGATTGAACCAGGCTGCTGCATTTTCGGGATAGGCTTGCGCCAACTGCCCCAAGCCAAGAATGGCCGCGCTTGTGTCCCCTAATTGCGCCAAGACATGGGCACGACTGGCCAACGGATAAGAGGCCATCGGCTTGAGTAAGAGCATCTGGTCAAACTTGGTCAAGGCTGCCTGCTTCTGATTGAACACCAGAAGAACGATGGCGTTCAGCTTGAGAAACAAGTAAGTTAATTGCTTGTTTATTTGCACTGAGCCATACCAAGTTGCAAACATAACTGGATTTTGAAGAGGGTTGCGCCTAACCAAATAAAGACCAACATTAAAAATGCGCCTAAGGGCACATGTCGATCGAGAACCAGACTGGGCGTGAGCAGTCGCGTTAGAGAGATGAAGGGTCGAACCACGACGTGCAAGATTTGGTAGAAAAAATTGGTGTCTTTTTTTGCACCTGCAAGCAATCCAAGCAACCACCGACCCAACATCGCCATCAATGCGATTTCAGCGATCAGTTTGATTGTGGTTGCAATTAAAATTATCCAGCCAAATTTCGAGAAGTGAAGAAAAAATTTATGGATCAACTGTGATCTCAAATTCAACTTCTAGGGCTCAGGGTTTCGACCTCAATACCCTCATAGGGTTTCCGCTAGACTTGTAAGCAGCGTGTCAGAATTTTTTTTCGCAAGAAGGAAGTTTGGAGTGTCCGAACTGTTGAATAAAGTTTGGCGTCTGGATTTGTATCAGCTGTGCCCAAGCATGGCCTCGACAAGTTCTTGTACGGCCA
>CALCBL010000194.1 GCA_937897495.1 uncultured Burkholderiales bacterium | reverse complement strand
CAGCCTTTGCGCAGGTCTGGGCCTTGGGTTTCATGTTTGTTGTTGAAAACTGGCCCGATGAATGGACCGCACCGAAAGACAAAGAATCTGCACAGTGGCACGACACCGCACTAGAGGCCATCGTGGCACTGACGGAAGATGACACAGACGAACCGACTCTGTCTGCCCTGAGTGAAGACGGCCCCTTAAGTGTCAGTGAGTCTCGCCTCAACGTGTATGGCGAAGCCCTGTGGGCGGTCTATGATTTGCGAGAAATTTGGCGCAGCATAGGACCCCGTGTTGTACAGGTGATCAAAGAGGCGACGCCTGGGCGCAACGATGTTTGCAGCTGCGGTAGCGGCAAGAAATACAAAAAGTGTTGTGGTGCCAACTAAGGCACATGGTTTAAACCATGAAAGCGCGCAGGCTTTGGGCGGTGAGGTCTGGCAGTTCTTCTGGAATGAAGTGACCTGAAGGCACAACATGGCCTGAGACAAGGCCTGCGCATTGCGCTTGCCAAAGCTCCAGGGGTTTGAACATTTTGTGGACGACACCCCGGTCACCCCACAGCACCATTGAATCGCACTTAATCTTGTCACCCTTCGCACGACTTTCCTTGTCGTGATCCAAGTCAATGCCCGCACTGGCTCGGTAATCTTCACAAGCGGTATGCACTGCAGGCATCAAATCACCGGGCTGATCTGGCTGCAAGTTCATGCTGCGCTCGTACTCGGCCATGGCTTCGGGCTCAATGAAAGAGGTGCCGTGCGAGCCCCAGCCACCTAGCTTGGCATGCAAGTAGTGCAACACATTGCCAGCAATCATTTTCTCGGGCAAAGGGCTGGGTTGAATGAGATGAAACCAGTGATAGTAGGCCCGTGCAAAATCCATGTCAGTTCGGTTGTACATGTCGAGTGTGGGTGCTATGTCAAGCACGCACAACTTCAACACGCGCAATGGAAAATCAAGCGCTAGGCGGTGCGCAACACGCCCACCCCTGTCGTGGCCACACAAAAAGAAAGTGTCCACATTGAGCTGGTCAAGCAAGCCCACCACATCTTGCGCCATGGCGCGTTTGCTGTAGTTGCTGTGGTCGGGCAAGCCTGGCGCATGAGACGAGTCGCCATAGCCACGCAAATCGGGCAATACCAATCTGTAGTCATCTTTGAGGGCTTGCGCCACTCGGTGCCACATGACATGTGTTTGCGGAAAACCATGCAACAAGACCAATACGGGCTTGTCCATTTGATTCAACCAATTGGCAGATAGGCGCGAGCACACCACCACACCGTTCACATTGAACTGTCTTTTCTCAAAACCATCAAACCAAGAGCCAGATGATTCTGAAGGAGGTGCGTCGATGGTGCTCATGTTGGTATTTTGAAGCTTTGCATGCAAATTGACAATCTCTGGCTTAAGCCAAGGGTGCAACACCCACTACTTTGGCGTGCAATACAAACGTGATGACAGCCCACAAAGCCATGCCACCAAACAAGGTGATGAGGGTTGCAAGCAAATTGGGCTTGGCGGGTGCGTCTTCAGGCAGCAAAGCCGAGCTCTCACCCGCGTTCAATTCTAAATTCGAATCAGAGCTTTGAACTTGCACCCGATCACGTGCACGGGCGGACTTGAAATTCAAAACTGCCCAAATTAAAAAACCACCAAACAGAAGCATATCGGCCAAATTACCGTTGGCCAACAAATGTGACAAGGCCCACACCTTAACGGACAACACCATCGGATGCCCCATTCGAATTTTGAGATGGTTGCGAGGAATGTAGGCCGCCACCATCAAAATGCTGGAAAACAACATCAAGAGCAAACTAATGTGCCGAGTGGCTGTAGGCGGATTCCACAGCACCACCGTTTGCAAACGAGCTTCGCCGTAGCCCACGACCAAAAGGTAGAGCCCAAGCAAGGAGATCAGTGCGTGAACACCTTTGAATGCTTTCTCACCCAAGGCTTCCATTTTTTGAGTTCGCCAGTCATCGGCCACGATGCGGACAGAGTGCGCACCCAAAAACAAAATCAAGCCCAAAATCAATTCAGTCATATAAAGTCCTTTGTGCGGTATGAATTCGCATTGTCTAAGAATCCAAAGCCATCAGTTGCTGCTGGAGAATTGGCTTTTGTACCTTGCCCAAAGCACTTTTGGGCAATTCCTCTCTGAAAACAACTCGCCGTGGCAATTTAAAGCGTGCAATCTTGGCTTCTAAATGCGCCTTGACTGCCGTTTCTGATAGCTGACGGCCCTCAGCGTTAAGCGCACGCACCAATGCCAAGACGGGCACTTCTCCCCAACGCTCGTCCGGCAATCCAACCACTGCGCATTCTAAAAGCCCCGGGAAAGTTGCCAAAGCATTTTCAATTTCTGCGGGGTAAATATTTTCGCCACCAGAGATGATCATGTCCTTGTTGCGACCCACAATTTGCAGACACCCATTGGCATCTAAATACCCCATATCTCCGGTATGGAACCACCCGTCTTTCAAACCCTCGCCTGCAGCCTGGCTTGCTGCCAGCCAATAACCGCGCATGACATTGGCGCCGCGCACGCACACTTCACCTGTCACGCCTGACTTGACGACTTGTTCTTCAGAATCTCTTATTTGAAGTTCCAAGTTGGCATGCGGCCACCCTGCAAAACCAATTCTTTGAACTGCATCCTGAAACTTCAAGATCACACTCACTGGGCCTGTTTCGGTGGTGCCGTAAATTTGGCCAACTGGCACACCGCGCTGATGGAATTTTTCTAAATACGCTTCAGGCAATGTCGACGAACCCGCCATGATGCCGCGCAAGCTTTGCAGATCAACACTTGGCCATTCTGCATGGTCCAATACTGCACGCATCGTAGCCGGCACCAAAAGAGACAGCGTAGGACGCTGTACAAGCTCACCTTGCGAAACACTTTTTAACCACGCCGACGCATCAAACCGTGGCTGCAAATGAACGGACACGCCAGCTAGCAAGGCTGGAAGGGTTTGGATACAAAGTCCACCCACATGAAACATGGGCAAGGTGGATAACACAATGTCTATCGGTTTGAATGCGTGGGCCTCATCACTGGCTTTGGCATTGGCCAGCAAACCTGCTTGTGTGTGAACTGCGCCCTTTGGCAGACCCGTGGTACCAGACGTGTAAACCAACAACACATCAGCGCAATCATCTACGGCAGGCAATGCCAGGTTTTTTGCCGAGGCGGTCGCAATCAAGCTTTCCAAATGACAGCTTTGTGGGACGTCAATCGCCAAACTCACAACAGCATTGGCATGCAATTCATCGTGAATCAGGATACTTGGCTTGGCATCTTGAAGCACCATTTTCAGCTCCGCCACCGCCAGCCTAAAATTAAGCGGCATGAAGATCAAGCCCAAACGTGCGCAAGCCACCAACGTGACCAACTGCAATTCGTGATTTAAACCGAGCCACGCCACACGTTGGCCCGACTTTAAGCCATGTGTCACTTGAAGGTGTCCTGTCACGCGCTCTACGCGGCGCCAAAATTTGGCGAAATCAAAGTCTTCCGTTTGACCTGGCATACCAAATCGAATGGCCAACTTTTTAGGCTGAATCTGAGCCAGCTCCCAAAATCGTTGTGCTAATTTGGAGCTCTCGCTCATTCGTCTTTCTCACCTGCTTCATACAGCGTTTCACGGCCTAAGCGGTCAAGACACAACTCAGCCGTCCAAGGCAACATGAGCGAGCCACAACGGGCATCGCGGTACAAGCGCTCTAGCGGCAATGACTTGAGCATCGACTGCCCACCACAGGTTCGAATGGCCAAGCGGGCAATGTCTTGGGCATTTTCCATGATGGTGTACTGCGCTGCATAGGCACGCAGACGAGACGATTTGGGAGGGTCAATTTTGGCGTCCTCTATGGCACGCAAAAACAAATTGCGAGTCTGCTCCAACTTGACAAACATCTCGGCCACGGCAATTTGTTTGGTGGCAAACTGGCGGCGCTTTACAGGACCCGTGCCAGGAATTTCGCCGCGCAAATAAGCCACCGTGAAGTCATAGGCCGCCTGTGCAATGCCCATGTAGGTGGGCGACAGTGTCATGAACATGTGCGGCCAACGGCTGGCTGCTTGAAAATAAATACCTTGTGGCATGAGCGCTGAATCTTCAGATACAAACACATCTTTGAAAATCAAATTGCGTGACACTGTGGCGCGCATGCCCAAAGGATCCCAATCGCCTTCAATCGTTAAACCTGGCGCATTCCGGGGCACTGCCAAATACAGTGTGTCGCGTCGCGACAAATCGGCGTCTGGTTTTTTCTCTGTGCACAGCACACCAAAGAAGTCTGCAGCATCTGACAAAGATGCAAAAATCTTTTTGCCGTTGATGCACCAACCGCCCTCCACCTTGACAGCTTGCGTGCCAAAGGGTTGCGCGCCTGCTGCCGATGCACCGCCTTCAGAAAATGGCTGTGCATAAATAGCGCCATTGTTAACCACACGCGCAAAGTGCGCCTTTTGATGGACTCGGTGCAAAGCACGTTGCTCGGGCGTCATGTCTAAATTGTCAGACAGCAAACCACTCCACATCATGGTGCACACGTGCATATTGAAAGTGAGCGCTGTAGCCCCACACCAACGGCCAATTTCTGCCGACACCATGGCATAGGTGGCGTAGTCTGCGCCTTGCCCGCCATGCGCCTCGGGCACACAAAGCGCAAGCAAGCCGGCTTCCTTCATGTCCTTGTAGTTCTCAAAAGGAAACTGCGCGTCTCGATCTAACTGTGCAGCACGAGGGGCAAATTTGTTTTTCCCCAAATCATGTGCCAAGGACATGAGGCGTTTTTGTTTGTCGGTGAGCGGGTAGTCATCGCCGCAGATCGGCATATAAGGCTTTTCAGCCACAGGGGTCGTCATAGAAACATCCTCAACTCAAAAATGGCGGCGTACATAATTCAAAACAGCTTCATGAAAAGGTGCTTCTTGCTCAAAACCCATCAGATGCCCCACACCAGAAATACATTCATACTCAGCAGCTACAATTTTTTGGGCCATGCGTCGCAACACTTCGGGGGGCGCCGTTTTGTCATGCTCCCCAGCCAAGCACAAAGTGGGCACTGTGATGGTGGGCAGGGCTGCACGCTGCTCAAACTTCACCAAGGCTTGTATGGCTGCGCGGTATGTGTTGGGCGGCACAGCCGACATGCAGGCATGTGCCAAAGCCAAGCCTGGCGGATACTGCTCAAGCCCAGCACCTTCAGGCAATGCTTGCGGGCCCACCATGCTGGGAATTAATCGATCGGCCACTTGCACCATCGATTGACCTGCATCCAAAAGCGCCAATCGCTGCGCCACAAATTGCTTCTGAAAATCACCGTCTTGATGCCCAAATGCAGGACTGCTGGCGGCAATGACCATGCCCGCTATGCGCGACGGGCAATGGGTCCAAGCTTGCAATGCCACCATTCCGCCCATGCTGTGACCAACCAACACGGCTTGCTTCACTTTCGCGGCATCTAACAGGGCTTCTAGCGATGCTGCCAAGCTTTCAAAACTCAGCGTGCCGTCTAAATGGCTATCGCCATAACCCGGCATGTCCCAAGCCAAGGCTCTGAAACCTTGCTCAGAAAAATAATTGACAGACGATTGAAACCCTTTTTTGCCGCCGCCAATGCCGTGCAAAAACACCAAGGTAGTTTTGGCACTGT
>CALCBL010000193.1 GCA_937897495.1 uncultured Burkholderiales bacterium | reverse complement strand
CTGTTATCTGTTTTCTTTCTCGCTGCCTCGGCGGTTCTGATGGTGATGAGCCAGGCCGCTGGCATTTTGCAGGCCTATGGCTCAACAACCCTGTTTGCGCTGGGCGGTACCACTTTCATCACCGGTGCGATTGCTGCTGCACGCATTGGTGGGGGCTGGCTCATTGATCGATTCGCGGTGCCTCGCGTGGCCTGCGTGGCCCACCTGATTGCCCTCAGTGGTTCGAGCCTGCTATTGACCTGGCCGGGGCCGGGCATGGCGGTCCTGTCCATGACACTGATCGGCTGCGGCTATGGCTTCATTTCGGGTCTGACGGCGGGTGCCATTGCGCGCTATTGGCATCCCAATGCCTTTGGCCGGGTGGCCGGGCAGTTGTACATTGCCTGGTGCATCGCGGCCATCAGTCTGCCCGTGCTGGCAGGCTGGCTGTACGACCAGACCCAGGGCTATGACCAAGCCATGCGCATTGCCGCTGGCGTGAACCTGCTTGGTGCACTGATAGCTTTGAGCTTACCGGCCAAGGCGCGAACTTAAAAGATTCGCCCAAATCAGATTGAAAGTCATCACGCGCAGGTCAGATGGCCATCAAGATTTCATCATTCCGTCATATTTCATCTTTAAAGTGTTAAAAATTCTTAACATTTGACGAGCCTTACATGAAAATCAAAATCCTGAGTGCATTTTTACTAGCTATTTCTCTTGTGACTCTGCCTGGATGCGGTGATTCTGAAACGCCCGACTTTGCGCCTACAGCAACATTGGTCGGCCGTTACGCACTCAACCCCGGCGCAGGTGTTTCAGAAATTGTGGCCTACCACGCTGATAGTCGCTCCATTTTCATTACCGTTGATACGCCTACTGCGCCTTCTTCATTCCAAAGAATTTCCCTGTCTAACCTTAGCAGCACAGCACTTGCCAACCCCACTACGGCCAGCAATCTAACAGCAGGCGCTGTTATTTCAGTTGCACAACATGTGAATGGCAACGGGTTCACGGCAGGTGGCGTGCAAACCTTGGCCATTGCCGGCAACTTGATGGCCATTGCTGTTCAGGCAACGCCTAAAACAGACTTAGGTGTGGTTGCGTTTTACAAACTTGATGCGCAAGGCAATGCGACCTACTTGAAAAAAGTAACAGTCGGCAGCCTGCCAGACGGCATGGCTTTCAGCCCTGATGGCAGCAAATTGATCGTTGCCAACGAAGGCGAGCTGAGCGTCAACTTTGCAACCGATGGCATTGATCCTGTTGGCAGCATTTCTATCATTGCAGTTGCAAATGGTGTACCTGCTGACACCGCCACGACGCTCGACTTTTCTGCATTCAACGTAGGCGCAAGTCGTGCAAGAGAACTGCCAGCCGATGTTCGCATTGGCCGCCCAGGCGCTACAGTGGCCCAAGACATGGAGCCAGAATATGTGACCATCAGTGCAGACAACTCACAAGCTTTTGTAACCCTGCAAGAAAATAATGCAGTAGCGGTTGTTAATTTGGCTACCAATCGCATCGACCGCATTTTGCC
>CALCBL010000192.1 GCA_937897495.1 uncultured Burkholderiales bacterium | reverse complement strand
AAGGGCTTCTACGAACAACTCGCCTTGGAAGAGCTAGGCCAAGCCATTACAGCGCCAGCCAAACCAGAAGCGCTTACCCCGCAAGAAAAAACAGTGGCAGCCCAAAACGCAGGGCTGCAACGCGCCTTGACTGCTTTGAGTTTAGGCCTGCGTTCTGAAGGCAATCGCGAATGGAACTACACCACCAATTTGCACACACCTGGTGGTATGAGTGAACGTGAACTGTTGGCTGCCGCAGACTTAGCGTGCAGCAAACAAGTGTGGGACCGCTGCATCAACACCAGCGAAAGAACCAAATTGGCAATCGACTTTGATCAGCGTTTTCCCATGCCGCTCAAAGACACTGTCTTGCGCAGAACCAAAGAGATCCAACTTGACCCTGCTTATGTTTACGGCCTGATTCGACAAGAAAGCCGTTTCATCATGGACGCCAAATCGGTGGTGGGCGCAGCTGGCTTGATGCAGGTCATGCCTGCCACGGCCAAGTGGACGGCGAAGAAAATTGGCATGACGAATTTTCAAGCGCACCAAATTACGGATCAGGAGATCAATGTGGCGATTGGCACGGGCTATCTGAAGTTGGTCTTAGACGATTTCGATGGATCCATGCCATTAGCCGCAGCCGCCTACAACGCCGGCCCCAGTCGGTCACGCAATTGGCGCAAAGGTCCGGTACTAGAAGCGGCTATTTGGGCAGAGAACATTCCGTTCAATGAAACGCGTGATTACGTGAAAAAGGTTTTGTCGAACACCACCAATTACGCCGCCATCATTACCGGTCAGCCCCAATCACTCAAGGCACGGCTTGGTACTGTGGGGCCTCGCAATTCACAGGCTCCTGCTGAGAACACTGACTTGCCGTGAGGGGCAAGTTGGAAGGATAGGGTGTGAGGGGGCTTCCTCATGGTGGGGTACCACAAATCGTCAGCCCCCTCACACCCTATCCTTCCAACTTTATGGGTGGCCGGAAGACTTCAAATAATTGGGGTCAGATCAACATTAATTTGGTCAATCAAAAGGGGCAGAGGCTAAGGGGAGATCGGAAGA
>CALCBL010000191.1 GCA_937897495.1 uncultured Burkholderiales bacterium | reverse complement strand
GGGGTTTACAGCGAGAAGGCTGGTAAGGAAGCTGATCGCTTAGAAAAAGAAGCCGTGCAGCGGGCCAAAGTAGAGGACATGAGCGAGAAAGATGTGTCCAAAGCCATCAAGCAGCTAGAAAAACAGATGATGGAACACGCCAAAAACCTCGATTTCGAGAAAGCCGCTCAGGTTCGGGACCAACTTCAAATGCTCAAGGCTCAGGCCTTTGGGGCGCCGGGTACCGACAACGTGGTGGTGCTGAAGGCATAAAGACCTTCAATTCGTATCCCTACTAATCTGGTCAAGTTCTGCTATAGTCGAGCAAATTAGTCAACCATCTAGGAAATTGCCATGCGTCTTACCACCAAAGGTCGATTTGCGGTCACCGCCATGATCGATTTGGCCCTGCGACACCATTCCGGCCCCGTTACCTTAGCTGCCATCAGCCAAAGGCAAGAAATTTCCCTTTCTTACTTAGAGCAATTGTTTGGCAAACTGCGCCGTCACCAATTGGTAGAGTCCACTCGGGGTCCTGGCGGTGGCTACACCTTGGCCAAAAAAGCATCTGACATTACCGTGGCCGATATCATTTTGTCGGTCGACGAGCCCATCGATGCCACCCACTGTGGCGGCAAAGAAAACTGCCATGGCAGCAACGGCCGCTGCATGACCCACGATTTGTGGTCCGCTTTGAACTCACGCATGGTGGAGTTTTTAGACTCTGTCAATTTGCAAAAATTGGTGGACGATCAATTGGCGGCGGGGCACACCATTGAAGACAAGCCCGCCATCAAGCGCGCCATTTCTGCCATGCCGGTGACACAGAGCATCCGCATCAACGCACCCAATTCGGTGTTTGCTTTGGGCAACACCTTTGTTAAATCTTGAGAAGTTTTCAAGCATGAACTCTACACCTCACTTTCCTATTTACCTCGACTACAGCGCCACCAATCCCTGTGACCCGCGCGTGGTCGATGCCATGATTCCTTGGTTGCGCGAGCACTTTGGCAACCCCGCATCGCGCAGCCACGCTTGGGGCTGGGAAGCCGAAGCGGCTGTCGAAAAAGCCCGCGTCGATGTGGCCGATCTCATCGGTGCCGACCCCCGTGAAATTGTCTGGACCAGCGGTGCTACCGAGTCCAACAACCTGGCCTTGAAGGGCGCAGCACAGTTTTACAAAAGCCGCGGCAAGCACCTCATTACGGTTAAAACAGAACACAAAGCGGTGCTCGACACCATGCGCGAACTTGAGCGCCAAGGCTTTGAAGTGACTTACCTAGATGTCCAAGAAGACGGCTTGCTCAACCTTGATGTTTTCAAGGCAGCTTTGCGCCCCGATACCATTTTGGTCAGCGTCATGTTCGTCAACAACGAAATTGGCGTCATTCAAGACATAGCTGCCATTGGCGCCATTTGCCGCGAGAAGGGCATCATCTTTCACGTCGATGCCGCGCAGGCCACTGGCAAATTTCAGATTGACCTCAGCACGTTGCCCGTAGATTTGATGAGCTTAACCGCGCACAAAACGTATGGCCCTAAAGGCATCGGCGCTTTGTACGTCAGCCGCAAACCTCGCGTGCGCCTAGAAGCGCAAATGCACGGTGGCGGCCACGAGCGTGGCATGCGTTCTGGCTCTTTGCCCACGCACCAAATTGTGGGCATGGGCGAGGCCTTCCGCATTGCGCGCCTCGAAATGGACCAAGACATTGCCAAAGTCAAAGCGCTGCAACAGCGACTCTTCAATGGTTTGAAAGACGTTGAGCAAGTGTTTTTAAATGGCCACCCCACAAAGCGCGTACCGCACAACATCAACATGAGTTTCAACTATGTTGAGGGCGAGTCGCTCATCATGGGCATCAAAGGTTTGGCTGTGTCTTCGGGCTCGGCTTGTACCTCTGCCAGTCTTGAGCCTAGCTATGTACTGCGCGCCTTGGGCCGCAGCGACGAATTGGCCCACAGCAGCTTGCGAATGACCATGGGCCGTTGGACCACCGAAGCCGAAATTGACTACGCCATTGACACCATCAAAGCCAACGTGGCCAAACTGCGCGACCTCAGCCCCTTGTGGGACATGTACAAAGAAGGCATTGACCTGAGCACCATTCAGTGGGCTGCCCACTAACATTGAACCGAAGAATTAAGAAAGTATCACCATGGCTTACAGTGAAAAAGTTGTTGATCATTACGAAAATCCCCGCAACGTGGGCTCCTTTGAAAAGGGCGACGAAGATGTGGGCACCGGCATGGTGGGCGCGCCCGCTTGCGGCGACGTCATGAAATTGCAAATCAAGGTCAACCCCGTTACGGGCGTGATTGAAGATGCACGTTTTAAAACCTACGGTTGTGGCTCTGCCATTGCCTCTAGCTCACTTGTAACTGAGTGGGTCAAAGGTAAAACATTGGACCAAGCGGCAGCTTTGAAGAACAGCGAAATTGCCGAAGAGTTGGCCCTGCCACCTGTCAAAATTCACTGCTCCATCTTGGCCGAAGACGCTATCAAAGCGGCCGTTGAAGACTACAAGAAAAAACACGCAGCGGTCTAACCCTGCAGCTTGCGAGAAACACACATGGCCATCTCATTAACAGAAGCTGCAGCGCGGCACGTGTCGCGCTACATCACCAAACGCGGCAAAGGCGTGGGTGTGCGTCTGGGCGTCAAAACCACCGGTTGCTCTGGCTTGGCCTACAAACTTGAATACGTCGACGACGTGGCTCCCGAAGACGTGGTCTTTGAAGACCACGGCGTCAAGGTGCTCATTGATCCCAAAAGCTTGGCCTACATCGATGGCACTGAGCTCGATTTTGTGCGCGAAGGTTTGAACGAAGGTTTCCGTTTTAACAACCCCAATGAACGCGATCGCTGCGGCTGTGGCGAATCGTTCCGCGTGTGATTTCACTGCAGGCGTCAGACTTTGAGCTGTTCGGCTTGCCCACAGCTTTTGCATTGGACAGGACGCAGCTAGACCTTCAGTGGAAGTCTTTGCAACGCGAAGCCCACCCCGACCGATTTGCTTCTGAAGGCGCTGCCGCTCAGCGCATTGCCATGCAATGGTCAGTGCGCATCAACGAAGCTTACAACCGACTTAAAGATCCTTTGAAGCGCGCAGCTTACTTGTGTGAGTTAAACGGTGCTGCTGTCAATGCAGAAAACAACACCAGCATGCCACCCGCGTTTTTAATTCAGCAAATGGAATGGCGCGAAGCCCTAGACGATTGCAAAGCGCTGAAAAATTTAGACACTAAAATTACAGCTCTCGAAGCATTGCTAGAAGAAGTTGACGCATCCCATGCACAAGTATTGGCGCAAGCCGCTCACTTGTTGGATGCTGATCACAACTACACCGCGGCAGTAGGGCAGGTCAGGGCGCTGATGTTCATTGAAAAATTTGCACAGGAAGTGCAGCATGGGCTTGACGCCTGCACTTAATTTGACCGCACAGACATTGAAGTTTTAAATGGCACTTTTGCAAATTTCCGAACCCGGCCAAGCGCCGGATCCACACCAGCGGCGCATTGCCGTTGGCATCGATTTGGGTACCACTCATTCTTTGGTGGCTTCTGTGCGCAATGGCGTGGCAGAGTGCTTGCCCGACAATAAAGGCCACATTATTTTGCCCTCTGTGGTGCGCTATTTGCCAGGCCAAGGCAGACAGATAGGCCATGAAGCTGTGGCCAATGCTGCCTTAGACCCCGAGAATACATTGGCCTCTGTGAAGCGGTTCATGGGACGCAGTTTGTCTGACATTGCCCATCCAGAAAAGTTGCCCTACAAGTTTGTGAAGCCCGAGGGTCAAGATGCTGCTTCTGAAAAAGGCATGCTGTCTATTCAAACGGTTCAGGGTGCTAAATCGCCTGTTGAAGTTAGCGCCGAAATTTTGGCCACGCTGCGCTACAGGGCAGAAGACACCTTCAACGACGACTTGCACGGCGCTGTGATCACGGTGCCTGCGTACTTTGACGATGCGCAAAGACAAGCGACCAAAGATGCTGCGCAGATGGCGGGCATCAATGTGCTGCGCCTGATTAACGAACCCACAGCAGCCGCCATTGCTTATGGATTAGACAATGCCAGCGAAGGCATCTACGCAGTATTTGATTTGGGCGGCGGCACCTTTGACATTTCTATTTTGCGTTTAACGCGCGGCGTGTTTGAAGTGATGGCTACCGGTGGTGATTCAGCATTGGGTGGTGACGATTACGACCATGCATTGGCAGATGCAGCCTTGGCATCGATGGGTCTAGCTGACGTTCAGGCTGGCTTAAGTGCTGAATACAAAACCCGATTGAAAGCAGCTGCTCGTGCGGCCAAAGAAGCTTTGACCGCCGCTTCGGATGTGTCATTGGTATGGTCGCATGCTGCCCAAAGTCACGAAGTCAAAGTCACTCGTTCACAATTCAACGAAGCAACTTCTGCGCTTACCGCGCGTTGCATGTCTGCTGTGAAGAAAGCATTGCGCGATGCCAAGATCAAAGCTGACGACATTCAAGGCGTGGTCATGGTGGGTGGTTCAACTCGCATGCCGCAAGTGCAAGAAGCAGTGGCCGCATTCTTTGGCAAGCCACCCCTGAACAATTTAAACCCCGACGAAGTGGTGGCCTTGGGCGCCGCCATACAAGCCAATCAATTGGCGGGCAATGACTCTGCTGGCGATTTGCTGTTGCTCGATGTCATTCCTTTGTCCTTGGGCATAGAAACCATGGGTGGCTTGGTAGAGCGCATTATTCCGCGCAATCAAACCATTCCCACAGCAATGGCGCAAGACTTCACCACCTACCAAGATGGTCAAACCGCTTTGGCTTTGCAT
>CALCBL010000190.1 GCA_937897495.1 uncultured Burkholderiales bacterium | reverse complement strand
CGGCGATGGTTTTGGACATGACATCGTCAACGGGCAAAGCGATGCGCTACTGGGCATATTTGACGCGATTGCACCAGCAGCAAGTGCCGCACTGACTGCGCTGGCTGAAGGCAAGCTGGATACTTTTCATGCCATCCTAGGACCTACGGTACCACTGTCGCGACACATCTTCATGGCACCAACACGCTACTACAAAACAGGAGTGGTCTTCATGGCTTGGCTTAACGGTCACCAAAGTCATTTCAGCATGATTGGCGGTCAGCAAAGCACGCGGTCAGCTCAACATCTAGCAGAGTTATTCCGATTGGCCGATGAGGCTAACCTTCTTGAACATCCTGAATTGGCTGTTCATAGAATGAAAATTCTGATGGCCACTCATGGTGTGGCATAAATCAATGTCGCCACCTTGCTTGTAAAAGGCTCAAGCCTTGCGAGTTTCCGGCAGGAAGCGAACACCTTTGCGAGCCAACCCACCACCTATACCGATAGGCGTTCCGTCTGCCCGCCAACAGGCGGCGCCTTCGAGAGATCTATCGTCATGGAATTCAATCGCATTCATGCCGCCGCCCACATTGGGCACGTGCACAACGGAGTGACCGCGGGCGTGCAGTGCGGTGTGCAGTGTCGAGGAAAAGGCGGGCTCTAGCTCCAGCTCGAACCCTTGCGTCCAGATGCGGGGTGCCTCGACCGCCTCTTGCAAGCTCATGCCATGATCGATCAGGTTGATCACAGCTTGAAGCGCAGAAGTAAAGATCCGTAAGCCGCCAGGCAAACCGAGCGCGTAGCGGGGCTTACCGTCCTTGATCACCATCAAAGGGGCCATGGACGAAGTCACTCGTTTCCCCGGGGCCATCGAGTTGGCGCGGTCAGGCCTCGGATCAAGGACGTACAGGTAATTGTTGGGAATCATGCCGGTGCCCGGCACCATGTAGCGCGCACCAAACACCGAATTGATGGTCTGCGTGGCACTGACGATACACCCTTCACTGTCAGCCACGGTGATGTGGGTTGTGTTGGCGCTTTCAGCAGGCGCCAGGCCCGGAGACCACGTTTGTGCTTCATGCAGGTTTATTTGCTTTCGGCGCTCGGCGGCGTATTCGGCAGACAATAGTTTTTGGACAGGGACATTGACAAAGTCTGGATCTGCCGTGACTGCAGAGCGATCTGCAAAAGCCATTTTCATAACCTCCGCGAGCAAGTGGACGCTTTGTTCGGTTCCGAAGCCGATGGCTTTTAGATCAAAACCCTCGAGCACATTCAGCATTTGTCCGATGTGCAAAGGTCCTGCGCACGGAGGTGGTGGGCCGATGATTTCAAAACCGCGGTAATAGCTACGCAATGCGGCGGGATCACGGGTGTTGTAGCGGCGTAAATCTTCGAGGCTTAAAAAGCCCTGGTGACTGGCAATGTCGGCGCACAAGGCGCGGCCGAGTGCCCCGCTGTACAAAGCGCCGGCACCTTCTTGGGCAACCAGTTTCAGGGTGTCAGCATAGGCGCCTTGCACCAGCAAATCTCCTTTTTGAAGCGCTTGACCTTGGGGCAAGAAAAATCGGGAAATTTCAGGGTCCAGCGACAGATCAGCCGCGTTTTCAAAGATGCAGTCACTCAAATATTGAGTAGCCCTGAATCCACTAGATGCGTGTTTTATGGCCGGCGCAATCACCTCCGCCAAAGACATGGAACCATGGCGAGAAAGCATTTGGCACCAGGCCATTAGGTTGCCGGGTGTGGCCACCGCCCCTCTGCCCAGGCTGTGCTTGCGACCTACGCTTTCAAGCGACCCGGCAGGGGCCAACGCGTCATGTGTGAAGGTGTGTGGGCCAACCGCTTGCGGACACGTGCCTTGGCCTTCCAAGATGGTGTGCGTTCCATCGGGATGACGAAGGTGTGCAAATCCCCCGCCGAGCAGGCCCACCATCATGGGTTCGACCACACTCAAAGTGAACAACGCGGCCACAGCTGCGTCTACTGCGTTGCCACCGGCGCACAGCATTTCTGAGCCGGCAGCAGAGGCCAAAGGGTGGTTGGTGACCACCATGCCACGCGATGCGCGAGCCGGTTGTTTTTCGGTCATAAAAGAGGTCCCGCAGTGATCTGTCCAATGGTGCATACAAATGATGATGAGGTGGGGTTATGGAAGCTAGAGATACACCTTAGTCTGGAAATGCGTTTAAAACAAGGGTGCAATCCACTTTGAATTTGAGAGACGCTCACTTCCAATCGACGCGCCCTCCGACGTGCATTTTTCAATAATCTGTATATAAGTACTT
>CALCBL010000189.1 GCA_937897495.1 uncultured Burkholderiales bacterium | reverse complement strand
GGCTGGCGTGTTGGAGGCTGCAATTGGGGCGGATGCAACGGGCAAGTCTTTGACCGCAGAAGGCGTGGCCGCTGCCGTTGCTTTGTCGGCGGGTGCCGCTGTAGGCGCAGGGAAGAACGTGGCCTTGTTCCCGTTGTAAACCTGCCATTGGTCCCATAGAAGAACCATGGAGAAGCCAAAAATGACCCATAAAAAGGTGCGGCGAATATCGTTCATGAAGACTTCTTCGAAGAGGAGTGAGTTAACGGGTGATGCAATAAACGCGAAAGCCACTTGGGTGCTTGTTCGGGCACTGGATCGTGGCCGCCGTTGCACCATGGCTGGCAACGGCCTATACGTTTGAGGGTGAAATAACTGCCAACTCCGGCGCCATGTTGCTTTAAAGCATCGAGGGCATAAACAGAGCAGGTTGGCTCAAACCGACATGCCGATCCTAACCAAGGGCTGAGGAAAAGGCGATACCCTTTCACAATGCCGATCAATAGTTTCTGAATCATGGCTTGTTGGCTGCGTGTTCAAACAGCTGCTCTAGCTCAAGCCGGACAGCTTGCTTGAGGAGTGTGGATGTGGCGCTGATGAATTGCTTCCGATCAAATCCTGAACGCAAGCGAACAACGTGGGCTGCACAGGGCAATCTAACTTCAAACTGCGCACTGATGGCGTAGATTTGTCGCTTGATGGTGTTGCGAGTGACGGCACGTCGGGCCCAACGTTTGGGCACCATGGCGCCAAGCCAAACAGCTTGCGGGTGAAAGAGAGGGGGATGCGCATCTTCAACCTGTGGGTTGACTGCAGTTGTGCCAGAGTTAGGCAAGCTGAGACGATGCAATGCGAAATGTGGGGTGCGAGAAACCGTGCCACCTGCGAGGGCAGCTTGGAATTGAGGGCGGGTTTTTAATCGCTGCACACCACTGCCGAGTCATGGGATTGCCCAATCAACAAGGGGCAATAACCAGGCTTAAGCAGCCAAGCGTTTACGGCCTTTGGCGCGGCGTGCATTGATCACAGCGCGGCCACCACGTGTTTTCATGCGAACCAAAAAGCCGTGTGTACGTGCGCGGCGTGTCTTAGAGGGTTGATAAGTGCGTTTCATTTTGAATCAGATATTTTTGGGGGAAACCGGCGATTATCGCAAACTTTCTGGGAGCTGGCAAACCCTGCTACTGATTTGTCCTAAAAATATCCATGGACCCACCTGAAAATTCTGGTTTATGATGGCACAAGCTGTCCGCCTTGCATGTGGATAAACTCTTGATAAAGTTACTTTTGAGTCCAATGAAACAACCATCTGTCCACACCCTAGGCGCTTGCCAATGAGCAACGGACAGCATCCCTCGGACGCAGACGAAGCCGGTCAAGCGCTTTGGCAGGTGTGCCTAGACGAGCTGGCTCAGGAGATCCCTGAGCAGCAATTCAACACTTGGATCAAGCCGCTGACCGCCCAGGTCTCTGATGACCTCTCTAAGGTCACATTGTTTGTGGCCAACCGATTCAAATTAGATTGGATACGGGCGCAATACAGTGCCAAATTGGCCGATGTCTTATCTCGATTGCATGGTCAAAAAATTCAAATTGAGTTAGCACTCGCTACCAGAGAAGTGCAAGGAAAAACTGCATTTTCAATGGCTAAATCTGCTTTAGAAGCCAGGCCCGAAACAGCTGACGCGCCCGATGAAGTGCCCGCCGATGGCCATCGCCACCGTTTGAACACGGCCCTCACTTTTGACACCTTGGTGGAGGGCTCTGCCAACCGCATGGCCCGCGCAGCAGCCATGCATGTGGCCACCATGCCCGGCCACCTTTACAACCCGCTTTTCATCTACGGTGGCGTGGGTTTGGGTAAGACCCACTTGGTGCATGCGGTGGGTAACAAACTGTTGGCTGACAGGCCCGACGCCAAAGTTCTCTACATTCACGCTGAGCAGTTTGTGTCGGATGTGGTTAAAGCCTACCAGCGCAAAACATTTGACGAGTTCAAGCACCGTTACCACTCGCTCGACTTGCTCCTGATTGATGACGTGCAATTCTTTGCCAACAAAGATCGCACTCAAGAAGAGTTTTTCAACGCCTTTGAGGCCTTGCTGGCCAAAAAGTCGCACATTGTGATGACCAGCGACACCTATCCCAAAGGCTTGGCTGACATCCATGAGCGCTTGGTATCCCGATTTGATTCGGGCCTCACGGTGGCCATCGAGCCGCCTGAGCTTGAAATGCGGGTGGCCATTTTGATCAACAAGGCCATCAGTGAAGGCAGTGTCATGCCCGAAGAGGTGGCCTTCTTTGTGGCCAAGAACGTGCGTTCGAACGTGCGTGAACTGGAAGGCGCATTGCGCAAAATTTTGGCGTATTCGCGTTTTAACCAGAAGGAAATTTCCATCCAACTGGCACGGGAAGCCCTGCGCGACTTGCTGTCCATTCAAAATCGCCAAATCAGCGTCGAGAACATTCAAAAAACGGTGGCCGATTATTACAAGATCAAGGTCGCCGACATGTACTCCAAAAAGCGCCCGGCCAGCATTGCTCGGCCGCGTCAGATTGCCATGTACTTGGCCAAAGAATTGACCCAAAAAAGCTTGCCTGAAATTGGCGAGTTGTTTGGCGGCAGAGACCACACCACGGTCTTGCATGCCGTGCGAAAAATCAGCGCAGAACGCCAGCAACTGACTGAGCTGAACCAACAATTGCACGTTTTGGAACAAACCCTAAAAGGTTAAGCCAGATGGTCTTTCTGGGCGTGTTTTTGGGACGGGGCTGAAGCCCCCCCAAAGAATGCTGAATTAAGGCGGTCAAAAGCTCAATTTAAGGCAAAAAATCAGCGAAAATCTAGGGGTGCCCGAATTCCAAATCGGGGCCCCCTAAAACAGAGGAAGACATGATCGTACTGAAGGCCACCCAAGACAAATTGCTGTCTGTTTTGCAATCCGTTTCTGGCATCGTTGAGCGTCGTCACACATTGCCTGTTTTGGCCAATGTGTTGATTCGCAAAACTGGTAAAGCTCTGCAGTTGACTACCAGCGATCTTGAAATCCAAATTCGCACCACCGCCGAAATGGATGGCGATGCCGGCGACTTCACCACCACAGTGGGCGCGCGCAAACTGATCGACATTTTGCGCACCATGCCTTCCGATCAAACCGTCAGTTTGGAATCCAGTCAAAGCAAGTTGATCTTGAAGGGTGGCAAATCCAAATTCACATTGCAAACATTGCCCGCCGAAGACTTTCCTTTGGTGCAAGAAGCCGCCAGTTTTGGCCCCGTTTTTAGCGTGCCGCAAAAAACTTTGAAGCAGTTGCTCAGCCAAGTGTCTTTTGCCATGGCTGTGCACGACATCCGTTATTACCTCAACGGCATTTTGTTTGTGGCCGAAGGCAAGCAGTTGTCTTTGGTGTCCACCGACGGTCACCGTTTGGCTTTTGCGTCGGCTACCTTGGACACCGATGTGCCCAACAAACAAGAAGTTATTTTGCCGCGCAAAACCGTGCTCGAAATGCAGCGCTTGTTAAGCGATGCAGAAGGCGCCATCGACATGCAGTTTGCCAACAACCAAGCCAAGTTCAGTTTTGGTGGCATGGAGTTTGTGACCAAACTCGTTGAAGGCAAGTTCCCCGATTACAACCGCGTCATTCCCAAAGGCCACCGCAACAACCTCACGCTGGGCCGTCAAGCCTTGTTGTCTTGCTTGCAACGCACCGCCATTCTCACCAGCGACAAATTCAAAGGCGTGCGCCTTAATTTGGATCCCGGCACATTGCGTGTAGCGTCGACCAACGCCGAGCAAGAAGAAGCCGTGGACGAACTCGACATTGATTACGGCGGTGACAGCATCGAAATTGGTTTTAACGTCACCTACATCATCGACGTGCTCACCAACATGAGCCAAGACATGGTGCGCATTGATTTGGCCGATGCCAACAGCTCTGCACTCATCACCATCCCAGAAAACGACCAGTTCAAATACGTGGTGATGCCCATGCGCATTTAAGGCTTGAACTGCTTGACGGTGAATCAAAGCACCCCAAGAAGAGCCTTTCGAAACCCGCGTTGATTCGCGGGTTTCGGCCATTCAAGAGATTGAGAAAAGTAAAAATGACCGAAGAAAACAAGCCCACCGCAGAAGAATTCACCACGCTGCAACCCACCATCGATACCAATCAAGCGGGTGCCTCTGAGGGCTATGGCGAGGGTTCAATTCAAATTTTGGAAGGCTTGGAAGCCGTTCGCAAGCGCCCTGGCATGTACATCGGCGATACGTCCGACGGTACCGGCCTGCACCACTTGGTGTTTGAGGTGGTTGACAATTCCATCGACGAATCATTGGCCGGCCACTGTGATGACATCGTGGTCACCATTCACTCCGACAACTCCATCAGCGTGACCGACAACGGCCGCGGTATTCCCACCGGCGTGAAGATGGACGACAAGCATGAGCCCAAGCGCTCAGCGTCTGAAATTGCCCTCACGGAATTGCACGCAGGCGGCAAGTTCAATCAAAACAGCTACAAGGTGTCTGGTGGTTTGCACGGCGTGGGCGTGAGTTGCGTCAATGCGCTCAGCAAGTGGTTGCGCCTCACGGTGCGCCGCGAAGGCAAAGTGCATCAAATTGAATTTGCCAAAGGCTTTGTGCAAAACCGTTTGCTCGAAATGGTCGATGGCGTCGAAGTGTCGCCCATGAAAATCACGGGCGCTACAGAAAAACGCGGCACAGAAGTTCACTTCTTGCCCGACACCGACATCTTCACGCAGAACCACGATTTCCATTACGAAATTTTGGCCAAGCGTTTGCGCGAACTCAGTTTCTTGAACAACGGTGTGCGCATTCGTTTGAAAGACGAGCGCACTGGCAAGGAAGACGACTTCTCTGGCGCCGGTGGTGTCAAAGGTTTTGTCGACTTCATCAACGCCAATAAAAAAGTGTTGCACCCCAACGCGTTCATTGCTTTGGGCGAGCGTCCTGCCGATTCCTACGGCGGCATTCCTGGCACCAGCATTGGTGTCGAAGTGGCCATGCAATGGAACGATGGCTACAACGAAAACGTTTTGTGCTTCACCAACAACATTCCCCAGCGCGATGGCGGCACCCACCTCACAGGTTTGCGCGCCGCCATGACGCGTGTCATTGGCAAGTACATTGAGAAAAATGAAATTGCCAAAAAGCAAAAAGTGGAAGTCAGTGGCGACGACATGCGCGAAGGTTTGTGCTGTGTACTCAGCGTCAAAGTGCCTGAGCCTAAATTCTCCAGCCAGACCAAAGACAAGTTGGTGTCGAGTGAAGTGCGCGCACCGGTGGAAGACATCGTGGCCAAAGCACTGAGCGACTTTTTAGAAGAGCGCCCCAACGACGCCAAAATTTTGTGCGGCAAAATTGTGGAAGCTGCGCGCGCTCGTGAAGCCGCTCGCAAAGCCCGAGAAATGACACGACGCAAAGGCGTGCTCGATGGCATGGGCTTGCCTGGCAAATTGGCCGATTGCCAAGAAAAAGATCCTGCACTCTGCGAAATTTACATCGTCGAGGGCGACTCCGCCGGTGGCTCTGCCAAGCAAGGCCGCGACCGTAAATTCCAAGCCATTCTGCCCCTGCGCGGCAAGATCTTGAACGTTGAAAAAGCGCGCTACGAAAAATTGCTCACCAGCACTGAAATTGTGACGCTCATCACGGCGCTTGGCACCGGCATTGGCAAGGTCACCGCAGACTCTGGCAAGAGCGGCACCGACGACTTCAACGTCGACAAATTGCGCTACCACCGCATCATCATCATGACCGACGCCGACGTCGACGGCGCACACATTCGCACTTTGTTGCTCACCTTCTTCTACCGTCAAATGCCCGACCTGGTAGAGCGTGGCCACATCTACATTGCACAGCCGCCCCTTTACAAAGTGAAGGCCGGTAAAGAAGAGTTGTATTTGAAAGATGCGCCCGCACTGGATGGCTTTTTGCTGCGCATTGCTTTGAAAGACGCCAGCATTGCCACGGGCGGTGCATCACCGCAAGTGCTCAGCGGCGACACACTCGAGTCCTTGGCGCGCAAGCACCAAGTAGCCGAAGCAGTCATTCAGCGTTTGTCCAACTTCATGGACGCGGAAGCATTGCGCGCCATTGCTGATGGCGTGTCCCTTGACCTGGACAACTTAGATCTGGCGGCTGAATGCGCCCCCGCTTTGCAAGCCAAATTGCGCGAACTCAACACCACCGGCATTCCTGCTGAAGTGAGCGCTGAGTTTGACGTTCGCACCGACAAGCCATTGCTGCGCATCAGCCGTCGGCATCACGGCAACATCAAGAGCAGCGTCATTACGCAAGATTTCGTACATGGTGCCGACTACGGCGCATTGGCCGAAGCCGCCAACACCTTCCGCGGTTTGCTGGGCGAAGGCGCCAAAGTCATGCGTGGTGAGGGCGAGCGTCAAAAAGAAGAAAAGACCAACGACTTCCGCCAAGCCATGCATTGGCTCATCGGCGAAGCCGAGCGCACCACCAGCCGTCAGCGCTACAAAGGCTTGGGCGAAATGAACCCCGCGCAGCTGTGGGAAACCACCATGGACCCCACCGTGCGCCGTTTGCTGCGCGTGCAAATTGACGACGCCATTGAAGCCGATCGCGTGTTCACCATGCTCATGGGCGACGAGGTCGAGCCACGTCGTCACTTCATTGAGAGCAACGCATTGCGCGCGGGCAACATCGACATTTGATGCCTTGAATCAATCAGCGATCTTGCGCTGACCCGCAGTCATGGCGCTTCCCATCGAAGCGGCCATGATCAAGCCGATGGCACCCAATTGTTGTGTGCTGAGTTGTTCTGAAAGAACCAGCCAACCCGCCAATGCACCGACGGCGGGCTCTAGACTGAGCAAGATGCTGAAGGTTTGTTTGGGCAAGTGTTTGAGTGAATACATTTCCAAGCTATAGGGAATAGCACTCGATAGCAAGGCAATGCCTAAGCCAGCCAACATCCACTCTGGGTTTAACAATGAACTGCCCGCCACACTGATGCCGACAGGGGTAACCAGCAAAGCTGCCACCAACATGCCCATGGGTGTGGCAAATGCCCCAATGCGATCGGCCACGCGTTGGCCGACAACAATGTAGACGGCCCAGCAAGCACCAGCGCCTAAGGCAAAAGCAATTCCCACAGGATCGATCGCAGCAGCCTGCATGTCCGCACCTGAAGCGTTTCCAAGTGGCAAGATCAGGCCCATGCCGGCAACGGCTAAAACAATCCACACAAAGTCGAGCGGTTTTTTGGAAGACCACAAAGCGACGGCCAAGGGCCCCGTGAATTCAACGGCGATGGCCAAACCAAAGGGCACTGTTTTGATGGCGTTGTAAAAGAGCAAATTCATCAGGCCCAATGTGGCGCCAAAGACGACCAGGATGGGCGCATCGGCCCAAGTCCAAGCGCGGCGCCAAGGGCGCCAAAAAGCCATCAGCAACAAGGTGGAAAACACCAAGCGGTAGGTGGTGGTGCCCTCGGCACCTACAAAGGGAAACAAGCCTTTGGCCAAAGATGTGCCAGCACACAGAGTGATCAAACTGACCATCAGTGCGGCAACAGGTAAAAAAGGAAATCGCAAGTTTTATTTTCCGGAAGATGTGCGCATCATAGTGTTGTCGGCACCGACACCCCAGAGACTTAAATTTCTAAGGCGATGGGCTGTCCGTGTGGTGTCCGTGCAGCGGCCGCTTCCCAAGCATGTTCCAAATCATGAATTTGGTCGGCTGTGCCCAATTGCTTGGCCAGTACCATTGACTCCAAGGCATTGAGCCAGTGGGTGTAATACGTGGTGCCGGTGTCTGCGTCGCCAGAAGTCTGCGCGTTGCGAATTTCATGCGTCAATGAAGCGGCCCATTCAGGCCAGCTGAACAAGCCCTTTTCGTGCAACTGCAGCGTCATGGCAAAAGCATGCGCTTGCCAAGGTTCTGCAAAGACAACGCCGTTGGCTTCTTGGATGGGCAGAGGCATTTCGCCGCCGCACTGTTGGGCAATGTCTTCAAGGGTCAGGTGGGTGTTTTGCATGGCTGTGCTTGAGAAGGTCTCAGTCTGTGGCTTCTAAATAAGATTCCCATGCGTCCACAGTCACCTCCACGCTGGGGTCACTGCCAACGCCCCACAAGGTGGGCCCGTCGAAGACCACGGTGTAGAGCCATTCAACCGTCACGTTGAAGGGCGGCAATGCGCGCAGGGTGTGCTGATCAGGCATCACATGACCGCCGTGCAAGCTGACGATGGTGCCCACATGGCCGCGCACATAACGCGGCAAACGAGTGTGCCCTTGTGGATGCATATTGAGCGCGCGAACTTTTTGGCCTACTTTGAACAAGGCGGGCTGAGCGATGGGGCGCTCGGTGGGGGTACCCGCTTTCAAGGCTGCGTCCACGGTGTCAAGCGTGAGCACTTTGTTGACTTTGGCAGGGGGCGTGATTAACTGACCTGCTTCAAGCTCTGCCTGCGTCACCATACCGCGTTCTAACAAGAGTTTTTCCAACCCACGAATCCAAATCTCGTAATAGGTGCTGGACAAATAGGTGGCAGGTGGCAATGACTCTCGGGCAGCGCGACTCAGGTCAATGTTCCATTGCCCGCTGGCGCCCATGGCCACGGTCATGGCCATGGCCCGACTTTCCCAGTTTGCGTGGAACAAAGGCTCAGCCTCTTCTAAAAGAACGGGGCCAAAACCTTGCTGGCCACCCATGTCGTGAACGCCATTCATATCAGTGCCGTCCCAATCATGGCGTCGCGCGTGACCAAAGCAGCAAGGTCTGTTTGCGACAAATTGTCTGTGCCAGTAGGGCGTTTAGGCAAGACCAAATACCGAACTTCGGCGGTGGAGTCCCAAACGCGAATGCGGGTGCTTTCTGGCAAGGCAACCCCAAAGTCGGCCAACACTTTGCGGGGCTCAAGGACAGCGCGGGAACGGTAGGCGGCGCTTTTGTACCAAACGGGCGGTAAGCCTAAAACGGGCCAGGGGTAACAACTGCAGAGGGTGCAAACCACCATGTTGTGTTGGTCGGTGGTGTTTTCTACCGCAACCATGTGCTCACCTTGCCGGCCCGTGAAGCCTAAAGAGGCGATGGCGGCGGTGGCGTCCTGAAGCAGCCAAGCTTTGAAGTCGGGCTCGGCCCAAGCTTTGGCCACCACTTGAGCGCCATTGTGAGGGCCAACTTCGTTTTCGTAAGTCTCAATGATGCGGTCGATGCCGGCAGGGTCGATGTACCCTTTTTGGGTGAGCAGGGTTTCCAAGGCTCTCACTCTGACGTCCATTTCACTTAAGGTGGAATGGTCGTGATCGTGGTCATGAGAATGGCTGGTCATGGTCGTCTCCCGAGTTGGACAAGGTCTTTGAATGCCATCATAGCCCCGCATACAATCGGAGGTTGGCCTGAAAAGCCGGTTACAAGCCGATTTTTGGGAATTACCTTAAATTTATTCGTGGAGTTCGTCGATGTTCATTTCATCCGCTTTTGCCCAAACCGCCCCAGCCGCTGCATCGGGCGGCGACCTGCAATCTTCTTTGATGAGCATGTTGCCCTTGCTCTTGATGTTTGTGGTGTTGTATTTCGTCATGATTCGCCCCCAAATGAAAAAGCAAAAAGAGCACAAAACCATGATTGATGCGCTTGCCAAAGGCGACGAAATCGTGACAGCCGGTGGCTTCTTGGGCAAAGTGAGCAAATTAGGCGACGGCTATTTGAACGTTGAGATTGCCAATGGCGTAGAAATTCAAATGCAACGCTCTGCTGTGATTCAAGTTTTGCCCAAGGGCTCAATGAAGTAATTGCAAAACAACCCTGAGCATTGAATGTGCCGGGGAGTTTGCTTGTTGCTCTTTTTTCTTCTTTGAAGCGGCCGCCATCATGAACCGTTATCCGGTGTGGAAATTTGCGATCATCGTCATCGCTTTGTTGTTGGGCTTGGTTTACACCTTGCCTAACTTTTTTGGTGAAGCACCTGCGGTGCAAGTTTCTTCTTCCAAGGTGAGTTCGAAGGTGGACACGGCCACTTTGGCGCGTGTGGAAGACGCTCTCAAGACTGCCAATGTGCCTTCTGCAGCAGTCACTCTGGAAGGGACTTCCATCAAAGCTCGCTTTGAAACCACGGAGCAACAACTCAAAGCCAAAGACGCCATTCAAAAAGCCTTGATTCCAGAAGGCGCAGACAACGGCTATGTGGTGGCTTTGAATTTGCTGTCGCGGTCACCCTCTTGGTTGACCGCTTTGCACGCTTCACCCATGTATTTGGGATTGGACTTGCGCGGTGGTGTTCACTTTATGTTGCAAGTGGACATGAAAGCCGCGTTGTCGCAAAAAACCGATTCATTGGCAGGCGACATTCGAACCACATTGCGTGAAAAAGATATCCGCCACGGCGGCATCACGCGCAACGGCCAAAGCATTGAAATCAAAGTACGCGATCAAGCGCAGTTGGATGCCGCACTGCGTGTCTTGGCTGATCAGTTTGCCGACTTGCAAGTCGTTAATGCCGCCGAGGGCAGCGAGTTCAAAATCACGGCCAATGTCAAGCCTGACGCTGCGCGCCGCGTGCAAGAGCAGGCCTTGAAGCAAAACATCACCACCTTGCACAACCGAATCAATGAGTTGGGTGTGGCTGAGCCGGTCATTCAACAGCAAGGCCTTGACCGCATTGTGGTGCAACTGCCTGGCGTGCAAGACACGGCCAAGGCCAAAGATATTTTGGGGCGCACGGCCACCTTGGAAGTTCGCTTGGTTGATGAGAGCAGCGAAGCTCGTTCTGCAGAGCAAACCAATGGCTTGGTGCCCTTTGGCTCTGAGCGTTACTTAGAGCGCAACGGCCAGCCGGTGATTGTGAAAAAGCAGGTCATTCTGACAGGCGACAACCTGACCGATGCGCAACCAGGCTTTGACGGTCAAACACAAGAGCCCGTTGTGAATTTGTCATTGGATGGCAAAGGCGCACGCATCTTTAAAGATGTCACGCGCGAAAACGTGGGCAAGCGCATGGCCATTTTGCTGTTTGAAAAAGGCAAAGGCGAAGTGGTGACAGCGCCTGTCATCCGTTCAGAAATTGGTGGTGGCCGCGTTCAAATTTCTGGCCGCATGACCACCAGCGAAGCCAACGACACGGCGCTGCTCTTGCGCGCAGGCTCTTTGGCCGCGCCGATGGAAATCATTGAAGAGCGCACCATTGGCCCCAGCTTGGGTGCCGAAAACATTGCCAAAGGTTTCAACAGTGTCATCTGGGGCTTCTTGGTGATTGTCGCTTTCATGTGCGTTTATTACGCGGTGTTTGGCTTGTTCTCTAGTGTTGCGTTGGCCGTCAACTTGTTGTTGCTGGTGGCGGTGCTGTCGATGTTGCAAGCCACCCTCACCTTGCCCGGCATGGCCGCCATGGCCTTGGCGCTGGGCATGGCCATTGACTCCAACGTGCTGATCAATGAACGTGTGCGTGAAGAGTTGCGTTTGGGTGCTTCGCCTCAAGCGGCCATTCACACAGGTTACGACCGTGCTTGGGCCACTATTTTGGACTCCAACATCACCACCCTGATTGCGGGTGTAGCCCTGTTGGCTTTTGGCTCTGGTCCTGTGCGCGGCTTTGCGGTGGTGCATTGTTTGGGCATTTTGACCAGCATGTTCTCTGCGGTGTTTTTCTCGCGCGGTTTGGTCAATCTTTGGTATGGCCGCCAGAAGAAACTCAAGTCGGTGTCTATCGGCACAGTTTGGCGACCTGACGGTTCTGCACTGCCTGCAACAATCGACGACAAAGCATAAAGCGGAGCAGCATCATGGAATTTTTCAAAATCCGCAAAGACATCCCGTTCATGAAGAATGCGTTGATTTTCAACGTCATCTCCTTGGCCACTTTTTTACTGGCCGTGTTCTTTTTGTTCAGCCGTGGTTTGCATTTGTCGGTGGAATTTACGGGCGGCACCGTGATGGAAGTCAGCTACAGCCAACCCGCCGACCTCAATCAGGTGCGCGGCGTGGTTTCAAGCTTAGGCTACACCGAGGTGCAAGTCCAAAACTTTGGCACAGCGCGCGATGTGATGATTCGCTTGCCTGCGCAAAAGGGCGTGAGTTCTGCGCAGCAAAGTGACAAACTCATGGAAGCCTTGAAAACGCAAAACGCAGAAGCTACCATGCGCCGCTCAGAATATGTGGGCCCTCAAGTGGGTGAAGAGTTGGCGACAGACGGCCTGAAGGCTTTGGCCTTTGTGGTGATTGGCATCATGCTTTATTTGGCAGTGCGCTTTGAATGGAAATTTTCGGTGGCGGCCATCATTGCCAACTTGCACGACGTCATCATTATCTTGGGCTTCTTTGCCTACTTTCAGTGGGAATTCTCCTTGGCGGTGTTGGCCGCGGTGCTGGCGGTGCTGGGCTATTCGGTGAACGAGTCGGTCGTGATCTTTGACCGAATTCGCGAGAACTTCCGACGCTATCGCAAGATGAACACGGTTGAGATCATTGACAACGCCATCACGTCCACCATCAGCCGAACCATCATCACGCACGGCTCAACGCAAATCATGGTGCTCTCCATGTTGTTGTTTGGCGGCGAGACCTTGCACTACTTTGCCATGGCGCTGACCATCGGTATTTTGTTTGGCATTTACTCCTCGGTGTTTGTGGCGGCGGCCATTGCCATGTGGTTGGGCATTCAGCGCGAAGACTTGATCAAAGCGCCACCGAAAAAAGACGAAGACCCAGACGACCCCAACTCTGGCGCCGTGGTTTAAACAAGTAGTTTTAGGCAGAGAGTTAAGGCAGAGAGTTAAGGCAGCGTGTTAACGGCGTGGACTAAGCTTTTGGTAAAGGCCGCCTTGCAAGCGGCCTAGTGCCCCGTTCAATTCCAATTGAAACAATTCAGCTTGCAACTGAGAGGTGCTTAAGCCACTTCTTATTTGCAGCTCATCTAGGCCCACAGGGTCTTGTCCCAAATAGTCAAGCACCCTCAAAGTTGACGAGCCAATCTGATCCTTTTCTAAAAAGGTTTCGAGCGCACTGGGTGGGTTTAACAGGTCAGGTTCAGACGTGGTGTGCCAATCAACAGCGGGCAGGTCTTTCAACTCTTCCAAAATATCTTGTGCACAGTCGACCAACTTAGCGCCTTGCTTGATGAGGTCGTGACACCCTTTAGAGACGGTGGTGTGAATGGAGCCTGGTATGGCAAACACCTCTTTGCCCAAGTCCAGTGCTTGCTTGGCGGTAATCAAAGAGCCAGAACGCGCTGCAGCTTCGACCACCAAGCAGCCCTGAGACAAGCCAGCGATCAAGCGATTGCGTTGTGGGAAATTGGAGGTGAGGGGCGGCGTGTTCAATGGGTACTCGCTGATCAACAAGCCATGCGCCGCAATCTTTAAGGCCAAGGCATGATTTTGATGCGGATAGACGCGGTCTAAGCCGGTTCCGACCACGGCCACCGTGTGCAAGGGATGATGCGGGCTGCCACCTTTTAAAGCGCCTTGGTGCGCGGCTGTGTCTACCCCCAAGGCCAAGCCAGAAACCACCGTGAGACCCGCTTGTGCCAGATGGACAGCAAAGTCGTGTGCATTCAAACGGCCTTGTGGCGTGGGGTTGCGACTGCCCACCACTGCGATTGCACGTGGTGCTTGGTGGACGGGTGGGCTTAGCAAGTGCAGGTGCTGAGTTTGACCTAAAACGTACAACAGGCAAGGCGGGTCGGGTGTGAGCATGAGACTGCTTGGATAGTCGCTATCGGCCAAGGTGAGAAGTCGCTTGTGCGCGACCTTGGCCGTGCCGAGATCAGCCTGCGTTTGGAGCCACTCCCAAGTGGTCTCTAATGCGTCTTCTAAGCCGAGAGGAATGAGGCGAAGTTGCTGGCCGATGGCGCTGCTTACAATTGTTTGCAACTCGGAAGTGCTTTGTTCAAAGACGGCCTCTGGCAAGCCAAACCTCAAAAGCAGGGCGCGCGCTGTGATATTGCCAACGCCAGGCGTGAGGCTCAAACGCAGCCAAGCCTTTAGACTTTCTCTAGACGAAACCATTTTTTTCCTAAACAGTGCCCCGCAGATTGGGGGAGGCCGATTTTGGGTACGATTCGTCACTTGCACAAGGCTTCTTCAAATTGGCGAAAATAGAGGTATTGCTAAATAAATCACCATGGCACTTTTAAACATTCTTTGCTACCCAGACCCCCGCTTGCACAAGGTGGCAACGCCCATCACGGCGTTCGACGAAAAGTTGCGCAAGCTTGTGGCGGACATGCTCGAGACCATGTACGAGGCACAAGGCGTCGGCTTGGCGGCAACGCAAGTCGATGTGCACCAGCGCTTGGTGGTGTTGGACACTTCTGAAGAGCGCAACCAGGCCACGGTGTTGATCAATCCAGAAATCACTTGGTACAGTGAAGAGCGCGTCAAAGGTGAAGAGGGCTGCTTGTCTGTCCCTGGCATTTACGATGGGGTTGAGCGCGCTGTGGCTGTCAAGGTCAAAGCGGCCGATGAACATGGCCAAGTTCGCGAGCTTGAAGCTGAAGGCCTGATGGCTGTGTGCGTGCAACACGAATTAGATCATTTGATGGGCAAGGTTTTTGTGGAGTACTTGTCGCCGCTCAAACGCAATCGCATCAAGACCAAAATGCTCAAAGCCCAAAAAGAAGACGCTTAAATCTACAGTGAAAGAACTTCTATGCGCGTGATTTTTGCGGGCACGCCCGAATTTGCTCGCAGCGCATTGACCGCACTGCATGCGGCAGGGCACGATATCGTGGGGGTTTTGACACAGCCCGACAGGCCTGCGGGTAGAGGCATGAAGCTTCAAGCTTCAGCCGTGAAGCAATTTGCATTGTCGAAAGGACTGACAGTTGTTCAGCCGCACAGTCTGAAATTAGATGGCAAGTACCCCGATGAAGCCCAAGCTGCCCAAGCCTTCATTTCAAATGCGCAAGCCGATGTCATGGTGGTTGCGGCTTATGGCTTGATCTTGCCGCAGTGGGTCCTTGATGCGCCCCGCTATGGCTGTCTGAATATTCATGCCTCACTGCTGCCCAGATGGCGAGGTGCTGCGCCCATTCACCGCGCCATTGAAGCCGGCGATGCTCAAACCGGTGTGACCATCATGCAAATGGATGCAGGACTGGACACGGGTGACATGTTGCTTGAAGAAAGTTGCCCTATCAGCCCCCAAGACACCACGGCCAGTTTGCATGACACTTTGGCCGAGATGGGCGCGCGAATGATTGTGACGGCGCTCTCGCAAGTGGGCCACTTCAAACCTGTGAAGCAGCCGCTTGAGGGCGTGACTTACGCGCACAAAATTGAAAAGGCAGAAGCCGCCATCGATTGGAAACAATCGGCGCAAGTGTTGGCTCAACGCGTGCGTGCATTTGACCCATTTCCAGGCATGACATTGCAATGGGGCGACGAAGTGATCAAGGTTTGGCAAGCGCATGCTGAGCCCTTGCCGCTCGAAACGTCTCATCACAAAGTGCCTGGTACTTTGCTCAGTGTGCAAGAAGAAGGCCTGAGAGTAGCTTGCGCTGAAGGTGTTTTATGCCTCACGCAATTGCAAAAGGCGGGCGGCAAACGCCAATCAACAACAGACTTTGTGCGCAGCTTCAAAGCTCAGGTGGGCGATGTTTTTCAAAGCTGAAAATTACCGTCACCCCGCCTTCATGGAGGCTGTGCGTGACGTGGCACCGCAAGCACCAGGTCTTGCTGCGTGGGGCTTAATGACCGGCGTGGCCATGGTGAATTCTGGCTTGAGTGTGTTTGAGTCAATTGCCATGACGCTGTTTGTGTATGCGGGCAGTTCGCAATTGGCGGCCTTGCCTTTGATCGCTGCGGGCGCGCCTGCCTGGGTGATTGTGGCCACAGGCTTTTGCGTGAACTTGCGTTTCATGGTTTTCAGTTTGCATCTGCGTCAATACCTCATGCATTTGCCGCGCCTTGAAAGAATGGTGCACGGCTATCTCACGGCCGATATCAGTTATGTGTTGTTCACACGGCGATTTGCAAATCCCAGCGAAGACCCTGCAGATCAATTGGCACAAGCAGCATCTCTTGCAGGTAACACTTGCATGATGTGGGTGAGTTGGATTGCGGCCAGTTTTGCTGGTATTTTTTTGGCCAACATCATTCCTACTTCTTGGGGCTTAGGCTTTGCGGGCACCTTGTGTTTGGTGGGCATCTTGTGCTCATTGGCCAGCACGCGCATGAGAATTTTTGCGGCAGGTGTGGCCGCTGTCACCGCCATTGCTGCGTACAACTTGCCTTTGAAATTCAACATCATCATGGCCATTGGTGTGGCCGTTGTCTTAAGCATGAGTTTGGAGCGTTTTCTAAAAATGCGTGAAGGACAAGGCGCATGAGTTTTTTTGAGGGCACCGACATTTGGACTTTGGCTGTGATCGCGGGTTTGACGGTCGTGACCCTTCTCACGCGCACTTTCTTTTTCTTTTCAAGCGAAGAATGGGCCTT
>CALCBL010000188.1 GCA_937897495.1 uncultured Burkholderiales bacterium | reverse complement strand
ATCTTCTTTGGTGTAGATGTCGTTGGTGATGGCCACCAAGTCCCATTTTTGGCGCATGCTTTTGCACAGCATTTCAAGCAAGGTGGTTTTGCCAGAGCCCACCGGGCCGCCAATACCGACGCGAAGGGGTGGTAGTTTTTTGGTGCGATGGGGTATGTGGTGTAGTGCGGTCATGATCTGAAAAGTCGAGAATATTGGGTTTCGTGTCTGGCAGACATGACGGCCAGCATGGGGCAAAAAGCTTGGCGATCGTGGTCGCTTAAGGCGATGGCGTGTTGCACAGCTTCAGGAATTTCTTGGGCCAGTCGGGCCAGAATTTTTTGACCTGAAATTTGGCCTAGTGGCACAGCTTTCAAAGCGGCTTGTGTCATGTTCTCAGCCCATCCAAAGGCATAGGCTTGAAGTGCACTTTCGAGGGGCGCATTGGCCAAGGACAGCGCCAATGACATGGCAAGAGGGTAAGTGGGCCGCAGTTCGCTGCAAAGTTGCAAGGCGTCTGCATGAGCTTTGTTTTGAATGCGAAGCCAGTCTAGAAGCGATCGCCCCATTTGCTCTGTTTGCAATCGCATTTCGTGTGTTTCGCGCGTGGCGTGCACCCATGCGCTAAGTTCTTTGAGTCTTGCAATGTTGTGGCTTTGCCAAGCTGGGATGGCTTGTGCCATCAAGGCCATGTCTCCCCGCGCTTGCGACAAGTGAAGCTGGTCGGCTAGCCAGTTTGCGCACGAAGATTCATCGTGCACAAGTTCGTGATCGATGGCCGCTTCGAGTGCTTCAGAATACGAGAAGCCACCGACAGGCAATGCAGGAGAAGCCAACCAAATGAGTTGAAGCAGTTCAGTGGTCATGCTTGCAGTTCGGACCATGGACATGAGTTTGTTCATGAACGTGCTCATCGTGATCATGATCGTGGCCATGATCATGTGAATGACCAGAGCCGCCATGGTGTGCGCCGTATGCGCCGCCTTCAGGTTCAAAGGCTTCATGGACAGTGTTGACAATCAAGTGCATAGATTGCAACATGCCGGCCAGCACGGGGTCGGGTTCAATTTTGAGATGATCAGGCTTGAGTTCAATGGGCACATGGCGATTGCCCAAGTGATAGGCGGCACGAGTGAGGTCAAATGGCGTGCCGTGTTGAGGACATGTCGTAATGCGAAGCAGTGCTTGAGGTGCAGCTTCAATGCGAACCAAACTGCCATCATCGGCGACCAACACATCGCCACCGCGAACCACATATCCGCGCTGCAAAAATACAGACAACACACGACCCGATGAGTCTTCAACTTGGAAGCGGCTTTTTTGCCGGACATCCCAGTCTAAAGAAACAGTAGGCGCACGATTGATCAAAGCCTTGGCCAGACCTTGACCACCAGAAATTAATTTAGAGCAAGTGAGCATTCAATCAATCAAAAAATACTTCAAGATCTGTGGTTCAGAACAAGAAGTAACGCTGCGTCATAGGCAGACTGACTGCAGGTTCGCAGGTGAGCAGCAAGCCATCGGCTCGCACCGCATAAGTTTGCGCATCGACTTCCATTTTAGGTGTGTAGTCATTGTGAATCATGTGGCGTTTGCCAACACCTCGAATGCCTTTGACAGCAGACAGTGTTTTCTGCAAACCATATTTCTGACCAATGCCAGCCGCAAGTCCGGCT
>CALCBL010000187.1 GCA_937897495.1 uncultured Burkholderiales bacterium | reverse complement strand
CTACTTCGTGGCAGCTTTTATCCCCATCAACTTAGGTGTCGGAAAGCCTGACCCCAAAATGTTCCATGCAGGTGCTCAAGCCTTGGGTGTGTTGCCCGAAGCAATCTTGCACATAGGCGATGACCCCCATCTGGATGTGGTGGCGGCGCAGCGTGCTGGTTTGCAAGCAGTTTGGCTGAACCGCGAGGAAAAACTGTGGACCCATGAAGATCACCCAGCCCCATTCACGGTGAGCAGCCTGAAAGTACTTTGTGATGCATGGCCTCATTGATTTGAGCTCAAAAAAATGACTTTGCAAATGGACCTCATCGATGCATTTCGCAAGGTTCGAGATCAAAATCAAGGCACTGCTTGAATGCCTGAAATGATGGCGCCTTCCAGGGTTGCTGGGTAGGGTCCTTCAACATAGTCGCCGCACACTGTAATCCCTTCGCAAGGCCTTGCACTGGGTCTTTTCAAATTGGGGACGCATGCAAAAGTCGCTCTTTTTTCAACCACGGTTTGAATGACCTTGAAGGCTTCGATGCGCAAAGCGTCTTGACCCAGCTGAATCAAAAGAGCGCTCAATTGCCCCATCACTTGATGTGTCACATCTTCTTTGCTGAGCTTGTTGGCACTGACCACGAAGGCCAGTAAACCGGGTGTGTTGGCTTCTGTGTAAATTTGACCGCGGTCAAAAGCAAACTGAGCAGGAGAGCCTTGAGTGGTTCTGAGTGTCAACATCGGCAGTGGCAGTTTGAAATCCAAGGGTCCTTGAACATAAACCGTGGCAATGGTTTCGTGCTTCAACTGCTGAGCTGTTGTTGCCCATGCTGAGTTGAATTTTTCAAGCAAATGAGCGGCATCCCATGCAGGCGTTGCAATCACCAGATGGTCAAATTTGTAATCGCCGATTTGCCAACGAGGGGCCTTACTGGAATTGATGACGGAGTCAACAATGCTTTCGATCCTTTGTCCAGATTGGCAAGAGGCACCATTTTTTTCAAGCCACTTGATGGCCGCATTTGGAAACAGTTGCCCCAAGTCTAGTCTGGGTAGCAACAGATCGGAACTTCCCGCAGGACCAAAGAGCGCATCTTTCATGATGCGCAAAAAAACCTTGCCGCTGGCTTCGTGTGCAGGGGTATTGAGTGCTGAAACGCACAGCGGCTCCATCAAATCCTGCCAAACAGTGGGCGTCATGTTTTTGCAAAGATCGGCCACTGTGAGATGTTCTGCGCATTCAAAGTGCATGCCTTGCCATTGCCATGCAGATTTAAACAACTGCCACTTGTCTACCGCGCTCCAACTGGAATTGAAAGCAATGCCTTGTAATAGATTGAGGGGGAACGACTTGTTGGGGAGCGACAGTCCTGAGCCATCGGCATACCTTAAATCGAGGGGTTTTCGCCAAAATGCTTTTTCTAAATCGATGCCTACGGTCTGCATCATGGACAACGTTTTTTGATAAGCACCAATCAGAATATGTTGGCCATTGTCTAACAGTGGACAGTCTTCAGAATGTGTTTGAATGGAACGCGCACGTCCGCCCCAAAATTTGCTGGCTTCTAGCAAAGTCACGTGATGGCCCTTTTGCGTGGCCGTTATGGCTGCAGCCAAACCTGCCCAGCCTGCACCTACGATGGCAATTTTTAAATGCTGGCTCAAAGTCGTCCAAGCGCTTGCACTTTCCATGCAAGCCATAACTTACGCAAAGGTGTGAGCGCGATGCGTTGGTGCAAGACTTGAAAATTGTCGGCCTCTATTTCACGCAACAGGGTTCGGTAAATGCTGGCCATCATGAGGCCTGGTTTTTGGGTTTGTCTGTCTGCCGATGGCAGCATGGCAAAGGCTTCTTCATACAAGCGATGCGCGCGGGCAGCCTGAAATTTCATAAGCGCTGTGAAGCGATCGGAGTATTGCCTTTGCATCAAATCTTGTGCTTTGACATCAAATTGTTTCATTTCATCCATGGGCAAGTAGATGCGGCCACGCAGCGCATCTTCACCCACATCGCGCAAAATATTGGTGAGCTGAAAAGCTAAACCAAGCTTGTGGGCATACTGCGTTGTGGCGGTGTCTGTTTGGCCAAAAATTTGGGCGGCCACTTCTCCGACCACGCCCGCCACCAAATGGCAATACCTTTGCAAACCAGCGTAGTCTAAGTAACGGGTCTGAGTCAGGTCCATTTGGCAACCTTCAATGACCGACAACAAATGATGCGCTTCAATGCTGTAATCCTTCACGTGCGGCATCAGGGCTAGCATGACGGGGTGAGTGGCATGGCCGTCAAAAGATTGAATGACTTCTTTCTGCCACCAAGCCAATTTGCTTTGAGCCACACTCGGATCCGAGATTTCATCGACCACATCATCCACTTCACGGCAGAACGCATAAAAAGAAGTGATGGCGGCGCGTCTGTTGGCCGGTAGAAAAAGGAATGCGTAATAAAAGCTGCTGCCAGAATTGGCCGCTTTTTGTTGAACGTACTCTTGAGGTGTCATGGTGCTTGATTCTCCCATTGTCTGGGGCGCATCCAAAGGGCGCGCCACAACATCAGGGGAAAGTCCCAAGGGCGCAGGCGAGGCCGATTGGTTAAAACTTCGGGTCCGAGTGCTCTGACTTTTTCCAAAATTCGCAAACCGCCTTGAACCACCAGCCGCAATTCCCAGCCGGCACGGCCGGGCACTTGATGCACCAAGGGTGCGCCTTGCATCATCAGTTGATGGGCATGTGCACAGAGCTCTTCAATCAGAAGAGGCTTCTCTTTGTGCGCTTGGTCTTGCGGCAAATAAAATCTGCCTCGCGGGATGTCCTCGCTCAAGTCTTGCCAAAAATTGATCAACTGCAGTGCGCTGCAAATGGCATCACTTCTTAGCAAGGCCTGTGCATCGTTGACGCCATAGAGGTGCAACAACAGGCGCCCCACAGGATTGGCGGAAAACTGGCAGTAGCTTAACAATGCTGACAGGTTGGGGTAGGTCGCGCCTTGTGCTGTGGCTTTGACATCTTGCTCAAATGCTTTTAACAAATCATCTAGCAAAGACACGGGCAATGTAAATTGCTCAATCACTTGGTGCAAAGGTGAAAAGATATCAGCTTGAGCACCTGACGCCCCATTTGTGGCCAGCAACTCATGCCGAAAGGCTGTCAATGATTTCAAACGCTCGTCGGTGCTGAGTTGGCCTTCATCGGCAATGTCGTCGGCTGCACGGGCGAAGGCGTAAATGGCGGCGATGGCTGGCCGCAAGTGTGGCGGACACAAAATAGAAGCCACCGGAAAATTTTCAGGGTGGGTGATGGGAAGGGCTTGAACTTCCTGAGGGTTTGCTTGTTTGGTCAGCATGGTTTCTTGTATTTTCGCTTGACAATACTCATGGATTACCCTAGATTACTAACCAGTCAGTCATTAATTTGGATTCTCCAATGCCACAGCATGCCCCGCGCCTAATTCTCCTTCCCGTTTTGTTTTTTGCTCTGATTTTGGGCATTGTTGCTTGTAGTCCCAAACAAGAGGCGGCAGAGCCCATCCGCTCTGTGAAATTACTGACTGTAGGTTCATCTGAATTGAACGTCCAAGGAGAGTACGCCGCCGAGGTGCGAGCGCGAACAGAAAGCCGATTGGGTTTTAGGGTGGGCGGCAAGATTTTGGTGCGTCAAGCTGAAGCGGGCCAACGCGTTCAAGCTGGACAGGTTTTGGCCGAAGTGGACGTCCAAGACTATGCGCTCGCGGCACAAGCTGCACAAGCTCAGGCCATAGGCGCACGCGCTCAGCGCGATTTGGCCGCTTCAGACTACAAACGCTACGAAGCGCTGCTAGCGCAAAATTTCATCAGTGCAGCTGAATTGGAAAGGCGTTCCGCCAGCCTGAAGGCTGCGCAATCTTCGCTGGATCAAGCACTTTCTCAAGCCCAATCGCAAGCCAATCAAGCGGGCTATGCCAAATTGCTGGCCACCACTTCTGGTGTGGTGACGGGCGTAGAAGCCGAGCCAGGGCAGGTGGTTTCTGCGGGGCAGTCGGTGCTTCGATTTGCACACGATGGGCCTCGCGATGCCGTTTTTGCGGTGCCTGAGCATGTGGTGGGACGCCTCAAATTGGGTCAAAAAATGTCGGTCACGGTGGGCAGCACAACACAAAGCTTTCAGGGACGTGTGCGAGAAATCGGTGCCAGTGCCGATCCTGCCACCCGAACCTTCACAGTCAAATTGGCATTGGAAAAAGCAGAGTCATTGCCACTGGGCATCACACTGAATGTGCAGGCCCCCCAATTGGCAGGAAGCCAATCGGATGTGATCAAACTGCCGACCAGCGCATTGCGCCAAGAGGCCAAGCAAACCACCGTGTGGGTCTTCGATCCACAGACTTCCACGGTGCTTTCCCAAGTGGTTCAAGTTGCCACTGCGGATGGCAATGAGGTGGTCATTGCCTCGGGTTTGAAGGCTGGCCAACAAGTTGTGAGTGCGGGCGTCCATGTGTTGTCGCCAGGTCAAAAAGTGACGGTCTATAACGCGGCTGCTCTGTCAACACCTGCGGCAAAGTAAATCATGCGCAAAGAACCAAAATCGGGTTTTAACCTGTCGAAGTGGGCGCTTGATCATCCTGCGCTCACACGTTATTTGATGCTGGTATTGATGCTTTTGGGTGTCTTTGCTTTTTTCAACTTAGGTCAAGACGAAGACCCACCTTTCACGTTTCGCGTGATGGTCGTCAGGGCCTATTGGCCTGGTGCTACAGCCCAACAAGTAGCAGAGCAAGTCACTGACAAACTGGAGCGAACGCTTCAGGAAGTGCCTTTTGCAGACAAGATTCGCAGCTACTCTAAACCTGGCGAATCGCAAATTATTTTCCAAGTCAAAGACTATTCCAAGCCGTCTGAGGTGGCCAACGTTTGGTACACAGTGCGCAAAAAAATTGGAGACATGCGCGGCACCTTGCCAGCTGGTGTAGTGGGCCCTTTCTTTGTCGATGACTTTGGCG
>CALCBL010000186.1 GCA_937897495.1 uncultured Burkholderiales bacterium | reverse complement strand
AAAAGACGTTGTGCCGCACCATGGGAAAGCCACTGCTTTCAGCATGCATTGACAAGGTGAAAGCCGACAAGGATCTGTTTATAGCAGGCACCGACTGAAAATTCGGCTGCACTGCTGGGCCCAATAGACCCTGCGCCAAAGCGGCCACATCGCCATTGAAGATCACATGATCGGCTTCTAGCATTTCACCTGATTCAAGTTGCACGCCGCTGACTTGACCGTTCTGTGTGAGGATGCGTGCGCAGGCCTGACCGTAGCGTGGCTTCACACCCCATTTTTCTCCTAATTGCGCCAGTGCTTTGGCCACTTCAAACATGCCGCCCGAGACCGACCACACGCCATCCAATTCAACTTGCGCCACCAGCATCAAAGTGGCCGGTGCGGACCACGGCGAAGAGCCGCAGTAAGTGGCATAGCGGCCAAAGAGTTGTTGCAAACGGGGGTCGTGAAAGTGGCTGCCCAAACTGCGCCACAAACTGGCGAAAGGCCCCAAGCCTGTGAGCGTTGCCATGCCTTGCAATCCCAAATCGCTCACCATGCTCAACAGATCGGGTCGCTCGCTTCGGATGTACGGCTTTTCTAGCGTGTCATACAGCTTGCGTGCTTGCTTGCAGAAGCCTAAAAACCGTCTGGCTTCTTGGGGACTGCTAAAGGCTGCGATGGCATCTGCACTGCGTTCTGTATCAGACAACAAATCGAGCGTCTGTGGGCTGCCATCCCACGCATGTCTGGCCAGCACGCCAATATTTTCGAGTTTCAAAATTTCGGCAAGTGACGTGCCCATCTCTTGCAACATTTGATCCAAGACCCAGCGCATGGTGAACACGGTAGGACCTGAGTCAATGCCCACGCCATCGACTTGGACTTGGCGAATTTTGCCGCCGGGCGTTGCGGCACTTTCAATCAGCGTGACGTCCAATCCGCGGTGTGCCAAGACCAGTGCACTCACCAAACCCCCAATGCCTGCGCCCACCACCACCACCCTAGGTGTGTGCCTGGAATTAAGCATAGACTTTGCCTTGCCATTGACCCTGCACTTTCAGAGGGACAAATCGTGCAAACATAGATTCAGAAAAGTAGTCGTTTTGCGCAGCGTCTTGAATGGCTTCTAAGTGCGCGCCCGAACGCGCATAAGCATTCATGTCAGACACGCTGTCCCAAATGGTGAAAGTGGCTTGCCGCACAAAGGGTGCTTCGCCCAAACCCACAGCCAGTTGGCAACCTTTGGCATCTGTCAGTGCGATTTGAGAAGGCGGTGCATGACGCCAAAACGCAGGCGCTTTGGCCAGTTTGATAGAGGCGCGCGTCAGTGCTGCCACAGGCCCCTTGATGGGTTGCGCCGCGCAAACATCAAGCAGTTGGCCATCCCAGCTGCCGCGGCATGACCAAGTTTTAAGAAGGGCCCAACAAAATTCGTCAGAGCGCTCTTGGTAGGCTTGCAACACACTGGAGTTTTCAACGAAGTCTTGGGCTGTTTGCAAAGACTCAAACAAGCCAAACATGCCTTGGCGCGAAGGGCTGGGTCGAAGTCCAAAGCCGCCCTCATAGCCGCTGCCCAATACTTTTGAAAACAGCAAGCCAGGAATGCCTTGCAAAGCTTGGGGTCCTTTGACGATGCGCGACCAACCCCACAGCCGCGAGGCATGAGAGATGTCAGCCAACAACAGCACGACCACTTGGCCATTGGCGTCGCTTGCTGGTGACGTGCTCATGTCTGAATACCCCATAAAAAAAGGCCTGAACCGCAGCGGGTGCAGGCCTTGTGAGATTCAGAGCTTAAGGCTTTGCGAGGGCCTGAAGTTCTGGAAAGTCTTTCGCCATTTGAGCGCCATAAAGCGGTTTGTAAGCGCCTTGGTGGCAGGTGCTGCAATTCACCTTGGCCACATCACCTTTGGGACCGAGGCGATTTGCCGGGAACTTGTCGGTGAGCGGAATGATGTACTCGTTGTTTAAGTCACGAGCCATTCGAATGCCGTGCCAAGCAGTGACGCGTTGTGGCCGTGACTCTTCCCACGATGCAAAGTTGCGCGTGTTGTGGCAATACGTGCAGTTCACACCCAAAGACTCAGACATGTGCACCATCAGAGAATAAGTGAACTCAGCTTGCTTGGTCGATGTGCGGTTGGCATGAGCACCCGCACCGGTCATGGCTGTATCGCTGTTCACACGAATAGGCTGTGCATTCATGAGGTAAGGCGAAAATGGATCAGACGGCAAAGACGTCAAACCAGCTGCTTTGGTGGCCATGTTTTGCCCCGCCAAATCACCCAATAAGCTGTTGGCATAAAGGCGATCTTTGGGCGCTGTCCAAACTTG
>CALCBL010000185.1 GCA_937897495.1 uncultured Burkholderiales bacterium | reverse complement strand
CAGCACTGCCCGCTTCTGAGCGGAAGCAAGGCGTGTGCGCTGTGAGCTTCATGGGCAAATCTGACTCTGCCAAAATTTCATCGCGAACCACATTGGTCAGGGTCACTTCGGAAGTGGGAATCAAATACAGCGCTTGGCTTTCTGCACCTTCTTCAGAATCTTGCCCGCCCTTTTTAGCAGCAAACAAATCGCCTTCAAACTTGGGCAACTGGCCGGTGCCTCGCAAAGTGTCTGCGTTCACAATATACGGCGTGTAACACTCTGTGTAGCCGTGCTGCTGTGTTTGCGTGTCCAACATGAACTGCGCCAGAGCTCGGTGCATGCGCGCAATTTGGCCACGCATGAAAGTGAAACGTGAGCCAGATAATTTGATGCCGATGTCAAAGTCCAGGCCCAATTTTTCACCAATGTCTACGTGGTCGCGCACTTCAAAGTCAAACGTCTTTGGGCCTTTGCCATCAACGCTCCATTTGCGCACTTCAACGTTGCCGTGTTCGTCAGCGCCCACAGGCACACTTTCGTGTGGCAAGTTGGGCACGGCCAACAGCATGTCTTGAATTTCTGCCTGCAAAGCATCTAAGCGCAATGCAGATGCATCAAGTTCTGTTTTGATGCTGGCCACATCGGCCATGACCTGATCGGTGCTTTCACCTTTGGCTTTCAACATGCCAATTTGTTTGGACAAGCTGTTGCGCTGGCTTTGCAGTTCTTCGGTGCGCGTTTGCAAAGTTTTGCGCTCTGTTTCTAAAGCACGAAACTTCTCTACATTCAAAAAAGCTTGTGGTGTTTTGCGAGTCTCTAAACGCGCTACTGCGGCGTCTAAGTCTTTACGGAGCAAGAGAATGTCTAGCATGTGGATAAAAAGTTATGCGGCCAAAAAATCAATGGCCATCGTCTAATTTTAGTCCCTTGGGCAAGGGGAATTTGATGGTCTCAGTCACGCCGTCCAATTTGCGAATGGACGTGGCGCCCAAGGCGCGTAAGCGGGTGATGACATCTTGCACCAGCACTTCAGGCGCAGAAGCACCCGCAGTGAGGCCCACGCGGTGTTTGCCTTCAAACCATTCATTTTGAAGCTCGTCGGCGCTGTCAATCATGTAGCTTTCTGCGCCCAAGCGGTCACCTAACTCACGCAAACGGTTGCTGTTGGAACTGGTAGGGCTGCCTACCACCACCAACACATCAACTTGGGGGCTCATGAGTTTGACGGCATCTTGTCGGTTTTGGGTGGCATAGCAAATATCTTGTTGCTTGGGTTCACGCACTTTAGGAAAGCGCTTCTTCACTGCCAATAGTATTTCTGCTGCATCGTCCACACTCAAAGTGGTTTGTGTGACAACTGCCAACAGTTCTGTCTGTTTGGGTTGAACCTTGAGCACATCGTCCGAGTCTTCTACCAAGTGAATGCCATTGGGCAATTGGCCCATGGTGCCTTCCACTTCGGGGTGGCCTTTGTGACCAATCATGATGAACTCATAGCCTTCTTTGTGCAGCTTGGCTACTTCGACATGCACCTTGGTGACCAAAGGGCAGGTCGCATCAAAAATAGTGAAGCCGCGAGCCTCCGCTTCGGCCTGAATTGCTTTGCTCACACCATGCGCACTGAACACCAAGGTGGCACCAGGCGGCACGTCGCTTAACTCTTCAATGAAGATGGCGCCTTTGGTTTTAAGGTCATTCACCACATAGGTGTTGTGCACAATTTCATGGCGCACGTAAATAGGCCTGCCAAATTTGGCAATGGCCGCTTCCACAATGTCGATGGCACGGTCAACGCCGGCACAAAAGCCGCGAGGTTCAGCCAATAAAATTTCTTTCACGCCCATATTTGCTTTCATCTGCTTGAATTCGCTTTATAAAATACCAATCACATGAACTTCAAACGTGACGGGATGTCCCGCCAAGGGGTGATTGAAGTCAAACAAGACTGCGCCATCATCGGCCACTTGCATCACAGCACCGGCATAAGTGCCATGGCCATCGGGTGTAGGAAATTGAACCACATCGCCAGGCACATAGTGTTCTTGTGCTGCACCCAATTGCGCCAACAACTTGCGCGCCACCCATTGCTGCATGTCAGGGTTGCGATCGCCGAAAGCCACACCCGAGGCCAATTCGAAAGTCGTGCGAACGCCCTCTTCCAAGCCCATCAAGGCCGCTTCCATGCCAGGCGACAACTCGCCAGAGCCCAAGGACAGGGTGGCAGGCTTGTCTTCAAAAGTATTGATGAGCGTGCCCTGCGGCCCTGCCAATCGGTAATGCAGCGTTAAAAAAGATCCAGCTTGGACTGTGGTCATAAAACTTAATTCTGAAAAATGCAGGCTATTGAAAATCCAAACCACCCCATGGAGAGGGCTTTGGGTTCAGACTCCAAGAGTCGAATGCACCATTGTAAAAAGCTTCTGCGGCTTTCGCCCCCAAAAGCCTGAATCTGGGGCATTTATCTCTTCAGAAAGCCCATGAACTTCCAAGAATTACCCCCAGACACCCGTCCCCGCGAAAAAATACTCACCCGCGGGCCAGGCGCTCTAAGCGATACCGAGCTTTTGGCCCTGTTACTCAGAACAGGAGTGGCTGGCCGCAACGTGCTGCAATTGGCGCAAGACATGCTTCAGGCCAGCGGTGGCCTGGCCAATTTGCTGCTCACTCCGCCGGCGCAACAAACAGCCATCAAAGGCCTAGGGCCCGCCAAACAATCCGAGCTCCTGGCCGTCATGGAATTGGCCAAGCGCGCCATGGCTCAGCAACTCAGCACCCGTGAGGTCATGCAAAGCGCCAGCAGCGTTCAGCTTTATTTACAGCTCCATTTGGCGCACAAAACACACGAGGTGTTTGCCATGCTGTTCCTAGACTCTCAACACAAGCTGGTGTGCATGGAAACTTTGTTTCGGGGCACGCTCAGCCAAACCAGTGTGTACCCCCGTGAAGTGGTACTTCGGGCCCTGCATCACCACAGCGCCGCGGTGGTGTTGGCGCACAACCATCCCAGTGGGTCGGTGCATCCCAGCCCTGCCGATTTACACCTTACGCGCAGTTTGAAGTCTGCTTTGGCCATGGTGGACGTTAGGGTCTTAGACCACGTGATTGTGGGCCCAGGTCAGGCCTTCTCCATGGCCGAGCAAGGCGTTTTATAAGTCAACAGTTAAAACGCTTGTAGCTTGTGGCACCATTGGCTGGTGAAATTCCAATCGCTTCAAGATCTCAAACTGGTTCAAAAGCAAATTGCAGCGGCGCAGGCCAAAGCAGTTGCCGAGGAAGCTGCGCGCGCGGCGGCCATTCGAAAGGCAGAGGCGGATAAAAACCTGTTTGCACGCGCCATCGGCAAGGTGGCGCCATTGCCTGTTCACAACAAAGCACATCTTCCCAGAACGCCGCGCGAACCCGTGGCCACCCAGCTTCAAAAAGACGAAGCCAAGGTCATTCAAGACTCACTAAGCGATGAGTTCGACGTCAGCACTTTGCTCGACACCGACGATGCACTGAGTTTTCGCAGGCCCAGTGTGGGCACAGAAGTTACGCGCAAATTGCGAAAAGGCGAATGGGCCATTCAGCGTGAAATTGATTTGCATGGCTTGCGCAGCGATGAGGCCCGCTTGGCCTTAACCACCTTCATTCGCGAGGCGCACAAACACGGTATTCGGTGTGTCCGAGTGGTGCATGGCAAAGGTTTGGGCTCTCCTGGCAAAACGCCAGTGCTCAAATCCAAAGTGCACAGTTGGTTGGTGCAAAAAAACCAAGTGATGGCCTTTGTGCAAGCCAAGCCGGCAGAAGGCGGCGCCGGGGCTTTGGTGGTGCTGCTCACACCCTCTTGATTTATTCTGAGGCCTGACGCAGGGTTTGTGACACAGGCTGCCGGAGCACTTCCGCCAAACCCCACCACCCTGCAATCCAGGCCAAAAGTGCGCCCGTGAGTGCACCAGCAGCTGGCACCCAAAGTGATGCTGTCCATTCAAATTCAAAGACAAATCGAGCCAAGCCCCAGCCCACCAACTCAGCCACCAAGCTGGCCAAGAAGCCAGCCAACAGCCCGACCCCCATGAGTTCGGCAGTTTGCACTTGGCTCAGTAAACGGCCAGTTGCACCCAAGGCCCGCATGATGGCGAATTCTCTTTTTCGTTCTTCACGGGTGGAAGTGACGGCGGCGGTCAGTACCAGCAAGCCGGCCATCAAAGTGAATGCAAATAGAAATTCAACCGCGCGAATGACTTGGTCCAATACGTTTTGAATTTGTATGAACGTGGCTCGCAAGTCGACGCTGGTGACATTGGGAAACTGCTGAAGCAAGTTGCGCTCGAAAGCGGGCACATCCGGTGTTTTAAAAGCGGCCATGTAACTCAAGGGCACATCGGGCAAATTGTCTACCGGATAAATCACAAAGAAGTTGGCGCGCATCGAGCCCCAGTCGACTTTGCGAAAAGAAGTAACGCGCCCTTCAGAAATGACGCCGCCCACATCAAATCGCAAACGATCGCCCATTTTCAAGCCGAGTGTTTTGGCAATGCCGATTTCAATACTCACCGCATCGCGCTCGCCTTCTTTCCATTGGCCTTGAACCACGGGATTGTGTTCGGGTTGGGCCGAGCGCGCAGACAAGTTAAATTCGCGGTCGACCATTCTTTTGGCGCGGTCATCGGTGTAATCTGACGGGCTGACCGCGTTGCCGTTAACGGCTACCAAGCGACCGCGGATCATGGGGTACCAATCGTAGCCTGTCACACCGGCTTGCTTCAGCGAGGCTTGAAAAGCTTGTGTTTGATCGGGCTGGATGTTGATGACAAATCGATCTGGCGCATTCACGGGTGTGGCCTTGCGCCAGCTGTTGATGAGATCGGTGCGCAGCAAAACCAACAAGACCAAGGCCAACAATCCAATCGACAATGCGCTGACTTGAACCCCTGCATAAACAGGTCGCGCCATGACTTGGCGCGTGGCCAACAGAAGCCATCGAGGCGTGGCGTCTGATGGCACCCATTTGCGCAAGAGTTTCAAAACCAACCAAGTGGCACCTGCAAATAACAAGGTGGCTATAGCAAAACCACCGACGGTCATCAGGCCCAACTTCAAATCACGACTGGCCCACATAAGAGCGCCAGCAAAACCGAGTAAGCCTGTAAGTAAAACACCCACAGACGCAGGCTGTATACCACCCATGTCTCGGCGTATGACACGCATCGCTGGAACTTTGGCCAGCTGCAAAACGGGTGGCAGGCCAAAGGCCAACAACAAGGTCAGGCCCATGCCCAAGCCCAACAGCGCAGGTGCGACGGAGCTGGGCGGCAGTTGAGCATCGACCAATCCCGCCAAAAGCCATATAAAGGCGTGATGAACGCCATAGCCCAACAGCACACCTAACAAGCTGGCCACCATGCCAGCGGTGATGAATTCAAAGGCATAAGCCACAGACAAGGTTTTTTGACTCTGCCCCAAGACGCGCAACAAAGCACAAGCATCGAGGTGCTTGCTTGCAAAGGTTCTGGCTGCCAGTGCAACAGCCACAGCGCACAACAAGGCAGCGAGCAGTGCAACCAAATTCAAAAACTTTTCAGCGCGGTCTAGGGTTTGGCGCATTTCAGGGCGACCGCTTTCCATTGACTCAACTTGAATGCCGCGCACCTCTGGCTTGTCAACTTCCGCCCGAGCCCATTTTAAAAATTGCTGCACATTCACCTGTGACACATCACCCGAAACGGCCATGCGATAAGAAACACGACTGGCCGGTTGAATCAAGCCCGTGGCTGGCACATCGGCTTGGTGAATCATGACCCTGGGTGCAAAATTCATAAAGGCGGCGCCACGGTCTGGCTCACGGTGAATGAGTGCCGTAATTTGGAAAGACTTGTCGCCCAGCCAAATGGCATCACCCACCTGAAGGTTCATCACTTCAAGCAAAGAAGGGTCAACCCAAGCTTGGCCAGCTTGAGGCACATCGCGGGTTAGGCGAGTAGCCGGTTGATTGTTGGCAGCGCCACCACTTTGCGAATTTTGCAAACTCATTTGCCCGCGCAAGGGATAGCCTTCAGACACCGCTTTCAAAGCCACCAATTTGGTTTCGCCGCCTTTGGCATCGTCTGCGCGCGCCATGCTGGGAAAGCTCAAGGTGGCATTGGTTTTGAGGCCCAATTCTTGGGCCTTTTTCTGAAAATATTCGGCTGTGGGTTTGTCACTGACCACCACAGCATCACCGCCCAAGAGCTGTTTGGCGTCTCGCCATAAACCAGCTTGGAGTCGATCAGAAAAAAATCCAACCGCTGTCAGCGCAGCAACTGCCAAGACCACCGACACGATGAGCAAATTCAATTCGCCGGAACGTAAATCTCGCCAAAGATTGCGCAAGCCTAATTGAAATGAACGCGGCCACGAATGCGTGTTCAAGACAACGGAAGAAGAACTGATGGGCGCTTTAGAAACTTCAGATGGCATCTTGAATCACGGCCTTGCTTGTGATGCCTTCGGCCAACTCGGCTTGCCACTTTAATCTGTGCGTTGCGCTGAAACACAAGAAGCGCTTGTTGGTGGCGCGTCCAATGGCACAAAGCTGCACACGCTCGGCCACTTCCAATCCCATTTGGGTAATGCCACTGCGCGATACGGCAATAGGCACACCCATCTGCGCTGACTTGATGACCATCTCGCTGGTCAATCTGCCTGTGGTGTAAAAAACTTTGTCGTGACCGCTGACATCGTTCATGACCATCCAACCTGCAATGGTGTCTACGGCATTGTGCCGGCCTACATCTTCGACAAACATCAGCATGTCTGAGCCTTTGAACAAGGCACAGCCATGCACAGAGCCAGAAGATTTGTAAGTGGTTTCTTGAATGCGGATGGCGTTGACTAAGGCATACAAGGTGGCCTGAGAAATGTGCGCATCGGCTGGCAATTGAATGGCATCAATGTCGCTGACCAAATCTCCAAACACACTGCCTTGCCCGCAGCCAGTTGTGACAACACGCGCTGCCGTTTTAGGGCCAGCTTGGCTTAGGCCATCGCGTGTTTTGATGGCTGCTACACCAGGCTGCCCCATTTCGCCTTCGCCTAGGGACCAGTCAACGGTGATGGATTCAATTTCAGTCACGGATTGAATCAAGCGTTGATTGAGCAAGAACCCCAACACCAACCATTCCGGACTGGCGCCCAAGGTCATAAGCGTGACCAGTTCTTTCTTGTCCAAATACACAGTGAGCGCACGCTCAGCGGGAATGTGCACTTGAGAACTTTCGCCAAACTCGTTGACCACACTGATTTGACGCGTCAATTCTGCGCGGGCTTGGGTCAGTCTGGGTTTCAGGGGAGGAGTTTGCAACATGGGTCAATCAAAGATTCAGGCTTGAGCCTAACGCAAAAAGTCCCACGCTTATGCAGCGAGGGACTTTCAACCTGATGAATTCAGGGAAAAATCAGGACTTTTTGGCAGGCGCAGCAGCGGCAGGGGCAGCGCCCGGTGCTGCAGGCTTAGCTGCTGCGGCAGGTGCTGCTGCTACAGCAGCAGGAGCGGCCGGTGCAGCGGCCACAAAGGGACCTGGATCTGCACAAGCTGGTGTAGCAACAGGCGCGCTAGTTGGTTTGCCACTGGCCTTGGCCGTTTTGTAGTAATGCGCCGCGACTTTTTCGCGTGACTTGCACAATTGAAAATCTGCCACTTTGTTGCCGTGGGCTGTTTTAGCGGCTGCTTCTGCCGCCTTGGCTTTGGCTTCGTCACTGGGCGCTGGCAACTTGGCCATTGCAGAAACGCTGAA
>CALCBL010000184.1 GCA_937897495.1 uncultured Burkholderiales bacterium | reverse complement strand
TTTGGTCCGGACCAAATTAATGTTGATCTGACCCCAATTAAATGACCCCAATTAAATTCAGCTACCCGCGACCTTCATCCTATTGACCAACACCGAGCCAATGGTTTTGGCGCCGTAGTTGTAGGCATCTGCACCCACAGCCTCAATGCCTTTGAACATGGTTTTCAAATTGCCTGCAATGGTAATTTCGTGCACGGGGAAAGCAATTTCACCGTTCTCGACCCAGAAGCCAGATGCGCCACGCGAATAGTCGCCCGTGACGTAATTCACGCCCTGCCCCATGAGTTCAATCACAAACAAACCTGTGCCCAGTTTTTGCAGCATGGCTTTAAGGTCATCGTCTGAACGCGTCAACTTCGAAGACATGATCAGGTTGTGCGAGCCACCGGCATTGCCAGTGGTCTTCATGCCCAATTTGCGTGCTGAGTAGCTGCTCAAGAAGTAGCCTTCGACACGGCCACCCGAGACCACTTTGCGCTTCAAACCGCGCACACCTTCATCGTCAAAAGGTGAGCTGCCCTTGCCACGCAACACATGGGGATCTTCCGAAATTTCAATGTGCTTGGGAAAAACTTGCTTGCCCATGGAGTCCAACAAGAAGCTGCTCTTTCGGTACAAAGAACCGCCACTCACTGCCTGCACAAAGCCGCCCAATAAGCCCGCAGCCACTGGCGATTCAAACAAAACAGAACACTCTGTGGTGGGAATTTTTTGGCTGCCTAAACGACTTAACGCGCGCTCGGCGGCGTACCGTCCTACGGCTTCAGGCGAGGCCATTTGATCGGCTGCGCGCATGGAGGTGTACCAAGCATCGCGTTGCATTTCTGCGTTTTTGCCAGGCAGTGATGCAATGGGCGCCACTGACATGCTGTGACGTGAGCTGGCATAACCACCCCGAAATCCGTGCGTGTGAGCGCTGAAGAAATGGCTCTGCTGTGCAGACACGCCAGCACCTTCACTGTTGGTAATGCGTCGACTGGTTTTGAGCGCGGCGGCTTCACAAGCCAAAGCCAACTTGGCCGCCTCTTCGCTGTTGATTGACCAAGGATGAAACAAATCCAATTCAGGTTGAAGCTTGGCGATGTCGTCTTCATCAGGCAGGCCTGCAGTCGGATCTTCAGCGGTGAAACGCGCAATGTCGAAGGCTGCTTGAACGGTTTGCTGAATGGCAGCCTCCGAGAAGTCAGAAGTGCTGGCGTTACCGCGTCTGTGGCCCACATACACCGTGACGCCCAAGGACTTGTCACGGTTGCGCTCCACGTTTTCCAACTCGCCCTTGCGCACACTCACACTCAGTCCACAGCCCTCTGAAGCTTCGGCCCCCGCATCGGTAGCGCCGATTTTTTTGGCGTGTTTCAGGGCAGAATCAACCAAGCCTTCAAAAAAGTTGCGGCTGTAGCTGAAACCGTCATGCGCATGCGCGTTGTGAGTCTTGGAAGGGGCCTTGGCAGTCTGGGGCTTGGTTTTTTTCATCATTTGCGTCGAATTCGTCAAAACAGTCGATTATTTAAAATGCACAGTGAAGGCTATGATACTTGCCGTCCCGCTGAAAAGGCTTAAGAGCTCACATGTCCCGTAAATTCAAAAAAGGTTATTTCGTTCAAGGTCAATTTGTTGCCGAAGGCAGCGAGCTTGACCTCGAACTCAAACGCGAGCTCAAAGGGGGCGATGAACCCAGCCGCACTGACCTGAAAAAAGAGAGCGATGAGCTTCAGAAACTGGGTGAGAGTCTATTGGATTTACGCCCCGATCTGATGGCCAAAGCCGACCTGCCCGAAAAACTGGTCGATGCCGTGGCGGATGCCAAACGAATTACGAACTTTGAAGGCAAGCGCCGTCAGATGCAATTCATTGGCAAGCTCATGCGCAAACTCGACGACGACGTCATTGAAAGCGTCAAGGCAGCCCTGCTGGAACAAAACCAAGGGTCGGCACAAGAAACATTGCAACTGCACTTGGCTGAACAGTGGCGCGACCGCTTGATCAGTGATGACGACGCATGTGGTGAATGGCTGAAAAACTTTCCAGATACCGACAGCCAACAATTGCGCGCCCTGATTCGGCAAGCACGCAAAGATGCGCCCGCCATTTCTGCGGCCAGCGTTTCTCAAGGCTTGGCGCCAAGGCAAAGTCGCGCTTACCGCGAAATATTTCAGCTGGTGCGCGCAGAAATGAGCAGCGCTTCGCAAGGCAACTCTGCCAGCCAAGTCAACGACGACGATGAATAAACATTGAACATGACGCCATCACAAGACACACCAAGCACAGACCACGATCCCGTCAAAATTGGCATCGTCTCCATCAGCGACCGTGCCAGTTCGGGCGTCTACGAAGACAAAGGACTGCCAGCACTTCAAACATGGCTTGGCCATGCCTTGAAAAACCCATTGCAGTTCGAGTCTCGACTTATTCCCGACGAAAAAGATCGCATCAGCGCCACGCTGATTGAATTGGTGGAGGCTGGCTGCAGTTTGGTGCTCACCACAGGTGGCACTGGCCCAGCCATTCGAGATGTCACCCCAGAAGCAACCTTGGCTGTAGCCGACAAAGAGATGCCTGGCTTTGGCGAGCAAATGCGCCAGATCAGTTTGAAGTTTGTGCCCACCGCCATCCTCTCAAGGCAAGTGGCCGTCATTCGGGGCCAGAGTTTGATCATCAATCTTCCTGGTCAACCCAAATCGATTGCAGAAACATTAGAAGGTTTGAAAGACAGCCAAGGGCAAAGCTTGGTGCATGGCATTTTTGCGGCCGTGCCCTACTGCATTGATTTGATTGGCGGTCCTTATTTGGAAACACACGACGAAGTGTGCAAAGCCTTCAGACCCAAAACGGCCATCCGGCCACCCAAACACTGAGCGTTACTTGTCCAGCAACTGATTGAGTTTTTCAGCTTCAAAGGTTTCGCGCTTGGCTGCATCGCCAGGCATTTGAAGGGTCGCTGAATTGCCAGCTTCTGAATTCATTTTTTCAAGCGCTTGCCAGAGCATGGCAATTTGATGTTCTTGACTGGCTGCGTTGTCGATCAATCCGCGCATCGCTTGCGACAAGGGATCGTCGTTTTGTGTCACGCCATAAGCTGAGAAGCCCATTTTGGAGGCTGTTGCTTCGCGCTGTACATCGGCATCTTCCTGAATGATGCGAGCAGGATTGCCCACAGCCGTAGCGCCTTCTGGCACCGGCTTGGTGACCACCGCGTTGGACCCCACTTTAGCGCCATCACCTACAGTGAATCCGCCCAGCACTTTAGCGCCTGCGCCAATGACCACATCTTTGCCCAAAGTAGGATGGCGCTTTGCACCTTTGTACAAAGATGTGCCGCCCAGAGTAACGCCGTGGTAAATGGTGCAACCGTCGCCAATCTCGGCTGTTTCACCAATCACGATGCCCATCCCATGATCAAAAAATACCCGCTCTCCCAACTTGGCGCCTGGGTGAATTTCAATGCCCGTGATCCAGCGTGAAAAATTGGAAATAAATCGGCCCAACCATTTGAACCCCATGTGCCAGCAAGCATGGGCCCACCTGTGCATGACCACGGCATGAAGTCCTGGGTAACACGTGAGCACTTCCCAGGACGTGCGCGCAGCAGGATCGCGGTCAAGGATGCATTGAATGTCGGAATGGATGCGAGAGAACATAAGCTATTGGATTTGCGACGAGTCTACCTTTTTGAGTGAGCTGTTTCGATCATGGCTTTAGCAACACCTCTGAGAATATGGATTTCTTCCGGTGTCAGGTCGGCTCGGTTGAACAGCTGATTCAAACGGGGCATGAGTTTTTTAGGGGCCATAGGATCGAGGAAGCCAATTTCAACCAAGGCCTTTTCCAAATGACTGAGCATGCCTGCCACTTGAGCTGCATCGGCCAAAGTTGACTCAAGCTCATGGGATGCAACAGGAAAACCACCCAAGGCCAAACGCCATTCATAGGCCACCAATTGAATGGCCGCGGCCAAATTCAAGGAGCCAAACTCCGGATTGGTCGGAATAGACAAAGCCACATGGCACTTGTAGACATCCTCGTTTTTCATGCCGAAACGTTCGCAGCCAAACAAAAATCCAATCGACGAAATGACCTCTTTCGTTGGACTTTCATCGTCTTTGACAACATGCATTGGAGCTTGCGCAAGAGAACGACCCAACAGCCCTTCAAAGTGCTCTCTGGGTGATCTCGTTGGAGGACCGAAATCACGAGGCGTCATGGCCGTGGCACACAGATGAGAGATGCCCTCACAAGCCTCTTCTAGGGTGTCTACAATGCGGGTTTTGTCCAGCACATCGTTGGCGCCACTGGCCCTTTGGATGGTTTCTTCTTTGCGCAAAATATTGGCATAGCGCGGTGCCACCAACACCATTTCATCGAATCCCATGACCTTTAAGGCACGGGCGGCCGCACCCACATTGCCTGGGTGGCTGGTTTCAATCAAGATAAATCGGGTTCGCATAGGGGCTATTGTCCCAGTTCCAAGTGCTCAAAATGAGCAAAACGAACTGTGGCCTGCGCCGAGGGCCAAATTTCATGGGAAAATGCGCCATTCGCCTCTGTCATCGCACAGAGGACCTCCGGTTTTGCTCTTAAAAATTCATGTCGACAAATCTCCACCCCATGCTCAACGTAGCCGTCAAGGCTGCACGCGCCGCCGGCGCCATCATCAACCGCGCGGCCTTGGACGTGGAGGCTGTTCGAATTTCGCAAAAACAAGTCAATGACTTTGTGACCGAAGTCGATTTGGCCAGCGAAAACACCATCATCGAAACCCTGCTCACCGCCTATCCTCATCACGGCATCTTGGCCGAAGAGTCTGGCAAAACGCATGGCAACCCCGACGCCGATCATGTTTGGATCATCGATCCGCTCGATGGCACCACCAACTTCATTCACGGTTTTCCTGTTTACTGCGTCAGCATTGCGCTGGCCGTCAATGGCAAAGTAGAACAAGCCGTGGTCTACGACCCCTCACGCAACGATTTGTTCACAGCCACCAAAGGCCGCGGCGCCTACATGAACGACCGCCGCTTGCGCACCAGCAAGCGCACCCAAATGCATGAGTGCCTTATTTCCACTGGCTTCCCATTCCGTCCAGGCGACAACTTCAACCAATACCTGCGCATGATGGGCGAGGTGATGCAGCGCACCGAGGGTCTGCGCAGGCCAGGCGCTGCGGCATTGGACTTAGCCTATGTGGCTGCAGGTTTTACAGATGCATTCTTCGAAACAGGTCTTCAGTCTTGGGATGTTGCTGCGGGCTCCTTGCTGGTCACTGAAGCGGGCGGCTTGGTGGGCAACTTCACGGGCGACGCCGATTTCTTGGATCAAAAAGAATGCTTGGCAGGCACGCCCAAAATTTACGGCCAGCTGGTTCCTATCCTGAGCAAGTACAGCAAATTCGCCAGTGCTGGCGAAAAAGCGGCCATGCGTGCGGCCGACATCAAGGATACGGAAGCACGTCAAACCTCAACCGACAGCCCCATCTAAGCCATGACCGACGCGCTCGACTTGAGTGCTCACACGCCCATGATGCAGCAGTATTTGCGCATCAAGGCGGAGTTTCCTGACACCCTGGTTTTTTATCGGATGGGTGACTTTTACGAAATGTTCTTTGAAGACGCCGAGCGTGCAGCGGGCCTCATGGACATCACCCTCACGCACCGCGGTCAAACCGCAGGCAAGCCCATTGCCATGGCCGGTGTGCCGTTTCATTCTGTCGAAAACTATTTGGCCAAACTCATCAAATTGGGTGAGTCTGTGGCCATCTGCGAGCAAGTGGGCGATGTGGCCACCAGCAAGGGGCCTGTAGAGCGCAAAGTGGTGCGCGTTGTCACACCAGGCACGCTCACAGACACTGAGTTGCTGTCTGACAAAAGCGAAGCCATTTTGTTGTCATTGCACATTGCGCCGCGCAATGCGTGCGGCATGGCTTGGCTGAGTGTCACACAAGGCATCTTGCATTTAGCTGAATGCACGCACGATGAATTGGCCGATTGGCTTGAGAGAATTGCACCCAGCGAGTTGTTGGTCAGCGCCAGCATCACACCCAAATGGGAACAACAACTTCAATCCATGCGCTTGGGTCAACGTGGCATGGCCTTGTCACTCACGCTGCGGCCCGACTTTCAATACGAAGCTGGTTTAGGACACAGCAAACTGATCAAGCAGCTCAATGTGGCCAGCCTGGCCGCATGGGATGCTGACAAACTCAGTCATGCACATGCCGCAGCAGGTGCTTTGCTCACCTATGCAGAACATACGCAAGGCAGATCACTGCCACATGTGTCGCAGCTCAAAGTGCAAAAGGCCAACGAGCTCATTGACCTGCCCACCAGCACGCGTCGCAATTTAGAACTCACACAAACTTTGCGGGGCGAAGACTCGCCCACCCTCTTCTCTTTGCTAGACACTTGCATGACTGGCATGGGCAGCCGTCAACTCAAACAATGGTTACTCAATCCGCCGCGCGACAGGCAAGTTGCGGTAGAACGTTTGGCCGCCCTTGATCAGTTGAACGACAACAGCGCAGCCGCCCAGAGCGGCATGGCCATCTGGGCCAGATTGCGCGAACAACTCAAAGGCGCCAGCGATGTGGAGCGCATTACAGCGCGCATAGCGCTGAAGCAGGTTCGGCCGCGTGAATTGGTAGCCCTCAAAAATGCACTCATTCGTTCTGCATCTTTGTCGCATCACTTGCAAGACACCTTGGGCCACTTGTCACCCACCAAGTTATTGCACGACATTCATGTCAATTTGCAACCGCCCGTTGGCCTCACAGAAATATTGCAACAAGCCCTCCTGGAAGAACCCGCCAATTTAATTCGCGATGGCGGCGTGATGGCCAACGGCCTTGATGCAGAACTGGACGAACTGCGTGCCATTCAAACCAATTGCGACGACTTCCTGCTTGAGTTGGAAACGCGTGAAAAAGCGCGAACTGGCATTGCCAATTTGAAAGTTCAGTTCAACCGGGTGCACGGCTTCTACATTGAAGTCACGCAAGGTCAAATCGACAAAGTGCCTGACGACTACCGCCGCCGTCAAACTTTGAAAAATGCCGAGCGTTTTATCACGCCCGAGCTCAAAGCCTTTGAAGACAAAGCCTTGTCTGCGCAAGAGCGTGCTTTGGCCCGCGAAAAATACCTTTACGAAATTTTGCTCGACCAACTGCAAACCCACATCCAAGCTCTCACCCAATTGGCGCAAGCCATGGCAGCTTTGGATGCCCTTTGCACACTCACCGAGCGTGCCATCACATTGAACTGGTGCGCACCCCAATTTGCCAAAGAGCCCTGCATTGAAATTCGACAAGGTCGCCACCCCGTTGTAGAGGCTCGTTTGGCTGAAACTTCGGGTGGCAATTTCATTGCCAACGATTGTTTGATGAACAGCAAGCAACGTTTGCAAATCATCACGGGCCCCAACATGGGCGGCAAGTCCACCTACATGCGCCAAGTGGCATTGATTGTGCTTTTAGCCAGCATCGGCAGTCATGTGCCCGCCAGCAGTTGCAGACTGGGCCCCATTGATGCCATCCACACCCGCATCGGTGCTGCCGATGACTTGGCCAATGCCCAATCGACGTTCATGTTGGAGATGACCGAAGCTGCTCAAATTTTGCACAGTGCCACGCCTTTGTCCTTGGTGCTCATGGACGAAATTGGCCGCGGCACCTCCACCTTTGATGGCCTGGCCTTGGCCAGTGGCATTGCCACGCATTTGCACGACAAGACGCAAGCCTTCTCGCTGTTTGCTACACATTACTTTGAGCTCACCGAGTTTCCCGCCACGCACCATGCCGCTTTGAACATGCACGTGGGTGCCACAGAATCGGGCAATGACATTGTCTTTTTGCATGAGCTGCAAGCAGGCCCCGCCAGCAAGAGTTATGGCGTGCAAGTGGCACGCTTGGCTGGCATGCCCACATCTGTTTTGAGCCATGCGCGTCACACTTTAACGGCATTGGAAGCCGGCGCCAATGAAAACCGCATTCAGGTCGATCTGTTTGCCCCGCCGCCTGAATCAGAGCATGCCGGGCCTTCCGCTTTAGAAGCTGCTCTGAATCAAATCGATCCCGATGCGCTCAGTCCCCGCGAAGCCTTAGAAGCCCTGTACAGTTTGCAGCGCGTCTTAAAGCGTTCAGAAAATTGAGCCAATGAACAACGTCATTTTTTCGCACGGCAATGGTTTCCCAGCCAGCACTTACCGAAGTTTCACAAACGACTTAAGCCGAAGAGGTTTCAAAGTCTCCTCGATTGAAAAGTTTGGCCACGACCCTCTGTTTCCAGTCACCAGCAATTGGCCTTACTTGGTCCAAGAACTGGCAGATTTTGCAAAAAAATCTGCGGATCAGACGGGCAGCAAGCCTTACCTGATCGGACACTCTCTAGGCGGACTTCTCAGTTTGATGTGCGCTTCCAAGCACCCTGATTTAACAGCGGGTGTGGTCCTTCTTGACTCACCTGTGGTGGGTGGTTGGAAAGCCAGTGCGCTCAATCTGGTCAAGAAAACCAACTGGATTGGCTCTGTCAGTCCAGGCCGAATCAGCAAATCACGCCGGCAACATTGGCCCAACATTGAAGCTGTGATTGAGCACTTCCAACACAAGCGTGCATTTTCACACTGGCACCCTGATGCACTCAGAGACTACGCAGAATTTGGCACTCGCATCGAAAATGGCGAGCGTGTTTTAAGCTTTGATCGCGTCATTGAAACGGCCATTTACAACACCTTGCCGCACAACTTGTCGTCGATGCTAAAGCGACAACCGCTCAAATGCCATGTGGCCTTCATTGGCGGCACACACTCCCGAGAAATGCGCCTAGTAGGCTCGGAGTTAACCGACAAGGTCTCCAAAGGCAGAGTGATGTGGCTGGATGGCTCTCACTTGTTCCCCATGGAAAAGCCCATGGCAACAGCCGCTGCCGTAGAAGCCGCCTTGCGAAACATGGGCGCGCATTAAACAGACAGTAGGTGCCCTTTTAAGGTGCCCAGTCGACCACGCCTGTCCAAGCTGTTGCAAGCACCACAATGCCAAAAGCAATGCGGTACCAAGCAAAAATTTCAAAGCTGTGCGTGGCGATGTACTTCAAGAGCCACCGCACGCAAATCCAAGCGCTGATGAAGGACACCACCAAGCCTGTGGCGAACATGGGAATATCTTCCACAGACAGCAGCGCGCGTTCTTTGTAGAGGCTATAAACGCCAGCACCAATGAGTGTTGGAATGGCCAAAAAGAATGAAAAATCAGTGGCCGCTTTGCGCGACAAACCCAGCAACATGCCGCCAATGATGGTGGCACCACTGCGACTGGTGCCAGGAATCATGGCCAAGCACTGAACCAGTCCGACCATCAAAGCATCCCGCCCCCTCATGTCTTCGACGGTGCGAATGCGCACACTTGAGGGTGGTCGTCTTTCGGCCCACAAAATAATGAAGCCACCCACAATGAAGGTCGTGGCCACAACCCAAGGGTTGAACAAATGTTCTTTGATCAATTTGCCAAAAAGCAAGCCCAACACCACGGCTGGAAAAAATCCAATGAACACGTTGAGAACAAAGCGCTGCGCTTCGACTTGGTACCTGAAAGCTTTGGCCGTAGATCGAATTTTTTCCCAATAGACCAAGATGACGGCAAAGATAGCACCCGTTTGAATGGCGATGTCAAAAACCTTGGCTTTGTCATCGTTAAAACCAAGCAAGGCACCGGCCAAAATCAGATGACCTGTTGATGAAATGGGCAAAAATTCGGTCAAGCCTTCCACCACGCCCATGGCAGCGGCTTTGGCCAGCAACATTAAATCCACCAGTGCTCCTTAGTTACCCTTCAATTATCACCTCAGAGAAGCTTCACATGGCGTCGTCTGGCTCTAAAATCGTGCCATGAGCACAGCCAACGACAAAGTCAAGCCGACAGACGCCCCACAGGACGCCCACAAGGTCAGTAATTTTTTGCGTCAAATCATTGAGTCCGATCTGACTCAAGGAACTTACGCGCAGCGCAAATGGGCAGGCTCTCCGGGTGATGCTTTGCATCATGCCGCCGGCTCTCCCGACCCCGCCAAAATTCGCACACGTTTTCCGCCCGAGCCCAATGGCTATTTGCACATCGGCCATGCCAAAAGCATTTGCCTGAACTTTGGCTTGGCGCGTGATTATGGGGGCGTCTGCCACATGCGCTTTGACGATACCAATCCGGAAAAAGAAGACACCGAATACGTCAACTCGATTTTGGATGCCGTGACATGGTTGGGTTTCAATTGGGATGCTCATGGCACTGCGCATTTGTACCAGGCCAGCGATTATTTCGACTTCATGTACCGGGCTGCCGAATTTCTCATACAAGCGAACTTAGCGTATGTAGACGAGCAATCAGCCGAGGACATGCGAGCCCACCGTGGCGACTTTAATACGCCCGGCAAGAACAGCCCTTTCCGCTCGCGCACAACCGAAGAAAATTTAATTCGTTTCCGCGAAATGCGCGATGGCAAGCTAGCCGATGGTGCAGCTGTCCTTCGCGCCAAAATTGACATGGCATCGCCCAACATCAACTTGCGCGACCCTGCCATTTACCGCATTCGAAAGGCGACGCACCACAACACAGGCGATACATGGTGCATTTACCCGATGTACACCTTCGCGCATCCCATTGAAGATGCGCTAGAGCAAATCACCCACAGCATTTGCACGCTTGAGTTTGAAGATCAGCGTCCGTTTTACGATTGGCTTTTAACGCGCTTGAGCGAAAGCCATACACAGGCAGATGGCACGCCATTGGCGGCACTTCTTGCAAGTCCCAATCCGAAGCAATACGAATTTGCAAGACTCAACCTCACCTACGTGATCACCAGCAAACGCAAGCTGGCCCAATTGGTCAATGAAAGCAAAGTCAGCGGATGGGACGACCCCCGCATGCCCACCATTGTGGGACTTCGTCGCCGCGGCTACACGCCCGAGAGTTTGCAGCTTTTTGCAGAACGCATTGGCGTGACCAAAAGTGATTCATGGATTGACTACAGCACCTTAGAGGGTTGTTTGCGCGATGACCTAGACCCCAAGGCTGCGCGCGCCATGGCCGTCCTCGACCCACTTCAGCTCACCATCACAAATTGGGATGAACTGATGGGCGCAGGCAAGCTAGAGGCTTGTCATGCACCTGTTCATCCGCATCATCCTGAGTTAGGGCAAAGGCATTTCCAATTTGGAAAATCGCTTTGGATCGAGCGCACTGACTATGAAGACAACCCACCCAAAGGCTTCTTTCGTTTGTTCCCTGGCAACAAAGTTCGCCTGAAATACGGCTATGTCATTGAATGCACTGGCGCCAACAAAGATGCCGATGGCAAGGTGACCGAAGTGCTTGCGCAATTTATGCCAGACACCAAAAGCGGCACACCAGGCTCTGACAGTGTGAAAGTAAAAGGCGTGATGACTTGGGTGTCACAGGCTGATGCAGTTTCGGCTGAAGTGCGCTTGTACGACCGCTTGTTCACAGAAGCCCATCCAGATGCAGGTGGCAAAGACTTCTTGACCAGCTTTAACCCAGAAAGCCTGAAAGTGATAACCGCTTTTGTCGAGCCTTCATTGGCAAGCAGTGCACCCGATGCCAAATTTCAATTTGAAAGACACGGCTATTTTGTGGCGGATCGCATCGACCACAATGCCAACAAGCTGATCTTTAACCGCTGTACAGGCCTGAAAGACACCTGGAGCAAGTGACAACAAAAAAGGCGCCTCACTTCACAGTGAGTGCGCCCTCTTATGGGGTCAATTTAAGCACCCAGGCTGGCTGAATACAAACCAAGGGTGCATAGAAAACCAACGAACCAAGCCAGTGAGCGAAGCTTGTCTTGGTCAATTACATAGCAGGCAATGTAGGCCACTCGAGCCACTATGAAAACGCCAGCGTAAATGTCAATGCGTTCCTGCGGTACCTGGGCATGCATGGCTACCAAAATGCCAATGGCATAAAAGGGAAATGCCTCAAAACAATTGCCTTGTGCGGCATTGGCCCTGGCTCGGTAACCCGTTTGTTGCGCCAACCACTCACGCGGATTGTGATTGTCGTAATTCTTCTTGCCGGCTTTGGCAATACCAGCACAAACGATGGGCATCAAGCCCGCCACCAACAAAGAGGCAATGGCAACATTCATATTGAGATCTCTTTCTGGAAAAACTCCGACATCGAGAGCTATTCTAGTCACTTAATAAAGTTAAAAATAGCCTCTACGAAGGCCTAAACTCTGACATTGGCACATTTCCCAGTCTGGTCACTTAGAATTTGGGTTTATTCGGTTCCGTACAGGAAGTTTTCATGTCTTTGCATTCCATTCGCGCTTATCTGCTGGTTCTGACATCGGCCCTGCTTTTGGCAGCTTGTGGCGGCAGCTCCACGTCCTCAACGCCTGCGCCTCCCGTCGGCGGTTTGAGTGTTGTTGCCGGAGACAGTCAAGTGACCGTGAGTTGGAAAGAAACACCAGGGGTTGAGTACTGGATTTTCGCAGCCCCCAATAACCCCAACTTAAGCTTAAGCAACTGGCTCGCCACATCGGGCTCGACATACCGACTCAAGGTGACATCCCCTTATGTGGTCACTGGCCTGACCAATGGCACGCCTTATTCATTTTTCATGACGGGCAGAACCAACAGCGGCCCAGGTGGAGACGCCACGCCAACAGTTGCCGCCACGCCTCGCTTAGCAGGCTCCGAGTGGACCTCATC